>VEPD01000380.1 GCA_012027035.1 Ruminiclostridium sp.
AGGATTTAAGAGAGACTTCGGGATTTGAGCTCAACCGGGAAAATCCCTGGTTCGTCCTTTTTGAAAAACAGCTGAAATTATATAAAAAGGCTGCAGAGGGTAAGTTCGGGATCAGCCATTTCATACTCATCAACGGATTGAATTTTTTATTTGAAATCAGAGGAGCAACTGATACGTATTATGATGTACTTGAAAACCCGGTCCTGACCAGAAGTGTAATGGAATTTTCATATAAACTGAACGTCTGGGTGCAGGAAACTTTTTTCAACAGGATTGGTCTGTATGATGGCGGTACATGCAGCAATATGGCCCAGTGGATACCCGGAAGGATCGTATCGGAAAGCGTTGACCCGTTTCATCTGACTTCTGCCGGTATGTTTGAAGAATGGGGAAGGAGCCCTATAGAAAAGGTGTTTGCCCATTTTGATGGAGGGATTATACACATTCATACCAACGGATATCATTTATTATCAAATGCAGCGGATATCAAGGGACTGAAATGCATTTATATGGTTGACGAGGACTTCGGGACGCAGGCATATGAAAGGATATGCGAACTGGATTCCAAAAGGAAGAGCATACCTCTTTCATTATCTATTCCATGGGATATTTTTAAGGCTAAACTGGATAAAAAAGAGCTGCCTCCAAATATTTTATACAACGTCTCCGGCGTTCCGGACGTCAAACAGGCAAACACTCTTATGCAGGAGGTATGGGGATACAGGGCTTGAATGACTGTGCTGTTTAAAACGTGAAAAGGCAGGAGAGAAATGGTAGTGATTATGGATTTTGAAAAAGACAAAATAAGATTGAGAGAGCTTGCTTATCAGGTTAAGGATATTGCCGCCAAGCCGATCCAGTGTGAAAGGCGAGAACTCTGGCGCAGCCTCAATTCATTGAAAATGAAACGTCCGATGGTCAATGTAAACGGGTTTATGTGGTGGCAGGAAGTATATCCTGACGCGGCTGCCCTGCAATGTGAACATCCCGCAGCGAGAGATGCGGAGCGGGATATGCTCCAGGCTCTGTTCCATGATTGGATCGGGGATGATACGGTAATTGAGCCCTGGATTGTACTGAACAGCGTATACGGACCTCCTTATCATAACAGGCCGGAGATGGGCGATATGTTCCGGGTCGGCAATGCGTGGGGAATAGAATACCGCTTGAGCGATAAGCCGCATCCGGACGGATCCTGGGCTTTTGAACCTGTCATCATTGATCCTGATGATGTAAAAAAGATGGTTAAGCCACATCATATTATAGATGAAGGAAAAACCACAGAAAACTTCAATTATGTGAATGACGCCATTGGCGATATATTGCCGGTAATCACCGATAGGGGACCCATGATCAGGACCTATGGCGGAAGTATAATCCATGACTTGATCATACTAAGAGGGTATAATCAAGTGCTTTATGACCTGTATGACAATCCTGAATGGCTGCATGAATTGCTCGAATTCATGACGACCGGCGTCAGGGATTTGCACGCTGAATGTGAAGCCGGCGGGGATTTGAGGCTCATCAATACATTCAACCAATCCATGACGTACTGCGAAGAGCTGCCGGACCCGTCGCCAAGCGAGAGGAGCGTCACACGGAAAGAGCTGTGGCATTTCTATGAAGGCCAGGAGTTCACATGTGTTTCACCTCGGATGACGGATGAATTTTGCATACAATACCACAAAATATTGGCCGGGGAATATGGACTTGTGGCATATGGCTGTTGTGAAGACCTGACAAATAAGATAAGTTTCTTAAAAACGATACCAAACCTACGGTGTATTGCAGTAACACCCTGGGCGGATATGAATAAATGCGCGGAGCAAATCGGAAAGGATTATGTCTATTCCTGGAGGCCAAATCCGGCGGCTACTCTTTGCCGGGGATTTGACGCCGACTTTCTGCGCAAGACACTCGATGACGGTCTGAAACAAACCCGAGGCTGCAATGTGGAAATAAACCTGAAGGATGTAAAAACCATAAAGCATAATATAAATGCCGTCAAAGAATGGGTAGATGTCGCAATGGATATTGTGACAAACTATTGAGGAACACGGAGAAGGAAAAGGCTTCCGAATATGTGTGCGACCCTTTAACGGCAACGGCGCTTGAAGCTATGGACGGAAGAGGAAAGACGGTTGATCAGGCTATAATGATTTCCTGGGACCTGCTTTTTGGCGGAAAAGCATTTGCAGGACGGCTTAAGGCGGCTTGAAACAGGAAAGGATTATCCATCCACGTATTATCTGATCCAGACACAATAATCCGGATATTAGTCACCCTAATTAACAGGTTTAGGACTGTGAGGTGATGTTATTTGCTTGTAGTTATTATGGACTGTTTAAATTCAATCGGTTAGGATTTTGCTAATTTCAAAATTTAAAACTAGGAGGTAAATGATGTTAATTGTAAATTTAAAAAGAGGGCACAGATTCTTAGGATTATTATTAATTATAGCGTTGTCATTCACAATAAGTAACCTGGTTATCAATCCACTAAAAGTAGAAGCCGCAGTACAAGCTACTTATTATGTAGCGCCGCCGCCAGCAGGCAGCGATTCAAATCCCGGCACGCTTGCACAGCCTTTTGCCACAATCCAGAAGGCCCGTGATGTGGTTAGGACAATTAACAGCAATATGACCGGGGACATCATTGTCTATATCAGGCAGGGAGATTATTATATAAGCAGCACGGTCGAATTTACAACCGCCGATTCGGGCACCAACGGCTACAACGTAATATACAAGAACTATGACGCCATAGGAAGTCCGCATTTTATTGGCGGACAGCAGGTTACAGGATGGTCGCAGTACTCGGGGAATATATACAGGGCGTATGTAGGTACGACCCGGTTTGACACGCTTTATGAAAACGGGAAAAGGGCAAGGAAGGCGCGTTATCCCAACTATGTCTTCAATCCTGACTTTCCGAACACACAGGGTCCCTATCTTGAGGCGGGAGGACCGGATACATCTTCTTTTGTGACTTATATGATATACAGAGCAGGCGATCTGGACCCGTCAGGATGGGGGGATTTGAGCGAGGCGCAGCTTGTTAACTGGGAAGGCAAGGGCTGGAACTGGTTTAACAGCCAGAATGAGATCTCAAGTATCGATATTCCCAACCGCAGAATAAATTTAGTGAGAGAGACGAAATATCCTATTTACGGGACGTCGTGGATAGGAGGGCCTTTTGGCGCCCGGTACTATATACAGGGCGTATATGCATTGTTGGACCAGGCGGGCGAGTATTATTACAACCCTTCGGACGGATACCTTTACTATTGGGCTATGGATGGGGCGATAGCAAATCAGACGATTATTATTCCAAAGGTAAAGAAGCTCATTTCGGTAAAAGGGACAAATGATACAACAAGGGCGCACAATATCACGTTTGAAGGGCTTTTCTTCGAATACACCGATTTTAACCAGTGGTACCGTTTTTCATACAATACGGTGAACGGTTCGGGGGAGAACCATGTGTATCCCAATTGTGACGCCCAATTCGAGATGATAGAGCACCGTCAGGGCATGTTGTACTTTGAGGATACCGACCATATAACCGTAAAGTTTTCCCATTTGAAAAACTCAGGGTATTCGGGTATTTTTGCATTCGATAAAAACGAGTATCTTACGTTTTACGGCAACCTGATAGAGCATACGGGAGGTTCCGGCATAGCTATACAGGGGAAATATCCCGGGGAAGGCGGGAGCGATTACCAGACCGTACAAAACAACCGTATCCATGATGTAGGTGAGATGGCCGGGTCGGTTGGTAATATATACCTGGGCGGAAATGTCGGCCAGTCAGAGGTGTCTTACAATGAACTCTATAACAGCCCGAAATGTGCCATATTTATGGTCAGCCAGAGTACCGACCAAAATGGAAGCCCAATTCCCAGGAGCGCTTTCACTAACGAGAACAATTATATCAGATATAATAAAATACGGCTCACCAATCAGGATACAGGGGAAAACAACGCCGTATATAACGGCGGCGGCTATGCATCTACACCGTATTTGACCAGTTATTTCGAGCAGAATACGGTCCAAAATGTTCCCAAAGCGCCGTCGTCTCACGATTCTCAATCTACCGGATTCGGCGTAGATGACTCTATGCGCGGACAGTCGTTTACAAATAACAAAGTAATCGATCCTGATTGGACAGAACCTATTGAGTATGGTAATACTAAACCGTGGGGCGCCAATACCACCGCATTGCCGGCTACGTCCACAAACAACAATTGGATTCCCGACGGCAGCGGCGGTTCGACTCAAAACACGAGTTTTAACGATTCACTGATGGATTATGGCAATATAGGTCTAAAAAGCGATTTCCCGGATGCATATGGCGGACCTTATTTAACAGAAGCAGAAAATTACTTGAGTAAATCCGGCGTGACGGTTGGTAAGGGCGGTAGCGGACTGATTGTGCAGGAAGCTGAGGCTGGAGATTGGGTAAGCTATAGTAAAGTAAACTTCGGCAGCGGTACAACCGGATTTCAAGCTTATGTGGCTATGCAGGGTGCAAGCGGAGATTCGATAGAAGTCAGGCTTGACAGCTTAACTGGGACGCTTGTGGGTACTTTGAATTTAGCCAATACTCCGGATTGGTATACATATCAACTACAAAGTATCTCATTGTCGGGTGCAAGCGGTGTGCATGACGTATATTTAAAATTTGCAGGAACAGGCGCCAATGCCAATGTAGATTGGTTTAAATTAACAGGCGTTACACCACCGACGCCTACGCCGACACCGACGCCTACGCCGACACCGGCGCCAAGAAACGCGTATTCGACAATAGAAGCTGAGAGTTACAACAGTTCATACGGCGTGGCGTATTACAGCGGTTATGGTACCGGTACGACCGTACAGGATGCTGAGGCTGGAGATTGGGTACGCTATGATAACGTGGATTTCGGCAGCGGCGCATCCGGATTTGATGCAAGTATAGCAATGTCGGGGCAAACAGGAGATTCGATAGAAATCAGACTTGACAGCTTAACAGGGACGCTTGTAGGCACCTTGAACTTAACCAATACCGCCGACTGGTATACGTATCAGACGCAAAGCTGTTCTGTGTCGGGGGCCAGCGGTGTACATACCTTGTATTTGAAATTTGCAGGAACAGGCCCCAATTGCAACATTGATTGGTTTAAATTCACCGGCGGCGCAACGCCAACCCCCACGCCAACCCCCACACCGACGCCTGATCCCAGTCTGAAAGGCTTCTGGAAGTTAAATGAAAGCAGCGGTACGACAGCTTCCGATTCATCAGGAAACGGGTATAACGGGACGCTATATAACGGCCCTGTCTGGACGTTGGGGCATAACGGAAATGCATTGGATTTCGATGGGACAAACGATTATGTAGAGGTACCGTATAATTCGAACCTGAATACCTCGCAGTTTTCCATCCTCTTCTGGGCAAAAGTAGAAGGCGGGTCCGGCACGTACAGAAGCCCTGTTACGTCCAGGAATGCAGGCGCTCAACCTAATGACGATTGGGGTTATATGTTCTATGCAGCCAATGATAATTACTGGAAGTTCTGGATCGGATATGGAACTAATGTGGCGATGCTTACGGGAAATGCCGTGACATCAGAGTGGATTCATCTGGCTGGAACATATGACGGGACGGCAATGAGGTTCTACAATAACGGTAATCTGATAGGATCACCATTAAATACGTCGTTTGTCGTAAATTCCTCGAAACCTCTGCGTATAGGAGCAGGCGCTACAGAAGGAGCTGCGAATTACTTCTTCAACGGCTTGATTGATGATGTAAGAGTATACAACAGGGCATTATCGCAGTCCGAAATCCAGAATATAATGAACGGAACATGACAGTAATTTGTGCAGGGCAGGCCGTTTATTTTTAATGAGCGGCCGCCTGCATATTGGTTTTCTGCAAGGAATAAAGAGCATTATCTTCATATAAAAAATGGAGGAGATCTGCATGGTTATTTTTTTAATCTTAACTTAAAGCTTTAAGCAGAGGAAAGGAGGGGTCAAATTGAAAGCGGCTTATGTAAAAGCACCCTTTCAGTTCGATCTGAGAGAGGTTGATTTAAGGCAAATCAATGCAGACGAGGTTTTAATCAAAGTAAAAGCCTGCGGAGTTTGTGGACACGATATGATTATGGCTTCCTATGGGGCTACAGAATGGCAGCCTTTCGGGCATGAAATATCAGGGGTAGTTGAAAAAGCAGGTGCAGTTGTGAAAAATGTGAAGCCCGGCGACAGGGTTGTCCTGGAGAGCGGGACATTTGACAGGTATTCTGACAATTCGCGAAATGGAAGGGTGGACTTGGACAATAAGGGGCCGAATTTCTGGCTTAAAGATAATGATACCATGGGGTTTGCCGAATACATAATCGTACCCAATGAAGTGTGTGTGAAATTTAACGGTCTGTCCTTCAAGGAAACTTCAATAATCGAGCCTCTGGGCGTATCACTTGACCTTGCCACAACAGCAGATATAAAGCTGAATGATGATGTACTCGTCATAGGTCTTGGCCCCATAGGCTTGATGGCTTTAAGGCTTGCCAGGGCGATGGGGGCGAGAAAGGTCTATGGTGCAGAGCTTTCCATTGCTTCCGCGCGAATTGATCTAGCCATGAAGTTTGACGCGGACGAAATCATATGTACCGATAAGATACGGTTGGAGGATTACAAGTTTGCACGAGGTGGAGTTGACAGGGTGCTTGTCACAGCCCCGCCGAAAACTATTCCATCCGCAATAAGTATCTGCAATGTAGGAGGGATTGTTGCATTCCTGGGCATAGATTACGGCCCTGAAGGAAATGTCACCTTTGACTCCAATGTATTTCATACGAAAAAGCTTCAACTTAGGTCATCTTTTGCATCACCTGCACTTTACTTCCCAAGGTGCATCGAGCTGATAAAGTCCGGTGTTATAGATGCAAACGCTCTGATAACGCATACGTTCAAACTGGAGGATATTGCTGAAGGAATCACCGGATTCAGGGATGACCGTGCAAAAGGAATTAAAGCCATTATGGAGGCGGACTGAGCGGCTTTTCCGGTAAAACGGCATTGCCGATTGAAAATAAGGGGGATATGAATGAAACCTAAATTTGGGATTATAGGATGTGGAAGTATTTCGCGCTTCCATTTCAGCGGGTTGAAAAAAGCGGGGGCAGAGATTGTACACATAGCAGATATCAACGAACAGGCGGCAGCTCCATATGTTAAAGAGTTTGGAGCAAGATTTTCGACAGACTGCCTTAGAGTGTTGGAGGATCCTGAAGTAACTGTTGTAAGCGTACTCACCGGCAGCAAGCACCATCGTGAAATATGTCTTGCGGCACTGGCAGCCGGCAAGGACGTCATCTGTGAAAAGACCATGATGGACAATGCGGATGAGGCGGAGGAGGTAGTCATAGCCTCACTGACATCGGGGAGACTTTTTTTCACAGCTTTCATGAAGAGATTTTTTCCGGCTGTCCAAAAGGCAAAAGAACTGCTTCCCTCGCTTGGAAGGCTTTTTAGCGCGCAGGTGCGGGCATACCAGAACTGGGGAAACTTCTATGAATTGGACAATGCCGATGAATACGGATGGATTTTGAAGAATTACGGCGGAGCGGTGGTTAAATGTGCCGGAAGTCATATGATTGATATGACGCTGGACTTCCTCGGCAGGCCAGAAAGCTTGTATGCCCATGTGGATTATGTGCCGGGCTCCAGGCTGGACAGGAAGGCGTCAGCTATTTTTGAATATAAAAATGGAATGACGGCAAGCTTTGAAACGGCGGTACATCCCTTGAAAAAAATCGGATATGAGCATAATTCATGGGATGAATACATTCAGATAAACGGGGTAAACGGATGTATTGATATTTATACGGTCATGTGGGATCATCCTGAAAACAACGGTGCACTGCTGGTCCATTATGATAATGAAAGAGAAACATCGACTGAATACAGGTTTGACGCAGTGAATCCCTTCGACCTGGAAATGGAATATTTCTGCGACTGTCTGGAGCAACGCAAGCAAGGCAATCCCGGGGTGATCGACGGGTTTAATGTGGATACGGTTATCGGGGCCATATCGGAATCATCTCAGAAGAAGGCTGCCGTCAAAATCGATTGGCGTGGAATATTGTAAATAAGGGAGTTTCAAGGCTGTTGCAAAAATCGGCTGGTGTGGAATTTGTGAGGGAAATTCCATATAACAAAGCTCGAAGTAAAAGGCCGGATGGGAGAATACAAATGACCATATATTCCGGCTGATTAGGCCGGATTTATGCAAGGACAGATAAGAGGGAGGGCTGCGTATGAATGAAGAAAAAGAGTTGCAGGTGGTTGTTGCAGGACATATCTGCTTTGATATCATTCCTGCATTCAAAAAATCGGAAGCAGCCGAAATGAAGGATTTGTTTATTCCGGGAAAGCTTATCAATATGGGAAGCGTAAAGGTTTCAACAGGCGGGCCGGTCTCAAATACCGGAATTGCGCTTTCCATACTGGGCATTCGCACAAAGCTGATGGGCAAAATCGGAAATGATTATTTTGGCGATGGAGTATTAAAGCTTTTAAAGGAGAGAAATGCCGATAATGGGATGGTTGTGGTGGAGGGTGAAGAGACATCCTATACCGTAGTTATTGTCCCACCTGGCTTCGATAGGATATTTCTTCACAACCCCGGAGCAAACAATACATTTTGTTCCGGCGATATTAACTATGAATTGGTGAAGCAGGCCAAATTATTCCATTTCGGATACCCACCGCTGATGAGAAAGATATTTGACAACGACGGAGAGGAACTGATAAAGATTTTCAAAAGGGTGAAAGAACTGGGAGTGACGACCTCCCTTGATATGTCGCTGCCCGATGCATCATCCGAATCAGGCAGGGTTAACTGGGAAAAACTTCTAAAAAATCTTCTGCCATATGTGGACATATATATTCCCAGTGTTGAAGAAACCATGTTCATGATCCAGCGGGAGGAATTCGACTGCCTCAATGAAAACGCTAAAGGGCATGACATGCTTGAAAACCTGGATATGAACAAACTCCAGGGGCTGGGGGAAAAGCTGGTTTCCTACGGTGCAAAAATTGCCGTAATCAAGTGCGGAGTAAATGGATACTACATACGCACTCAGGACAGGAATGTATTGGAAGCTATGGGCAGTGCACTGCCTGCAGATATCGACAACTGGTCGGCCAGGGAGCTTCATGAAGAAAGCTTTCATGTGCCGGATGTCGCTTCGGCCACAGGCTCGGGAGATAGTAGTATTGCCGGTTTCCTGGCGGCTTATGTGAATGGAAAATCAATTGAAGAAGCTATTAGGATCGCTTGTGCGGTTGGCGGGCAGAATGTGCAGGTTTTTGACGCAATCAGCGGGATTAAGACCTGGGAAGAAACCCTTGCCATGATCCCAGGCTGGAAAAAGAACAGGCATGCTATTTTCGGGGATTATTGGAAATATGATAACGCTCGGAATGTCTGGGTGGGAAAAAAGGACGGGATGCATTACTCAGCATAAGTGAAAAAATAACTTCGCATATAAATTTCTGAAAATACAGCCGATTTCCGTCGGTATTTTCAGAAAAATGTGAAGTAATATTTTCAGTGCTTCTTAAAATAATGTGCCGGTCTCCTCAAAGAACTATTGGGTATATAGCGGAGGATGATTATGAGTCAAATCAAAAAGGATGTCGGATATGTCGTACCCCATACGCACTGGGACCGGGAATGGCGTTATCCCATCTGGCAGAGCAGACTGCTGTTGGTGGATTTTATGGACAGGCTGCTAAAAATCCTTGATAGCGATTCGGACTACAGGTCTTTTGTACTTGACGGACAGAGTGTGGTTGTTGAAGATTACCTGGAAGTAAGGCCTGAAAAGAAAGATAAGATTATTGAATATGTGAAGCAGGGAAGGATATCCACAGGTCCCTGGTATACGCTTCCCGACCTCTATCCTGTGGATGGAGAATGCCTGGTAAGAAACCTTTTGAAAGGGATAAGATATTCCGATAGCCTGGGAGGACATCTCAAGGTGGGCTACAACTCTTTCGGATGGGGTCAGACCGCCCAGTTTCCGCAGATTTATCTGGGCTTCGGCATAGACATGGCGATTGCCGCCAAGTATGTGTCCAAAGGCAGGGCGCCGCAGTGCGAATATATCTGGGAAGCCCCCGACGGGTCCAGGATACTTTGTACCCGCATGGGAGAGCATGCAAGAGCTAACTTTTTTATGAATGCGCATATTCCCATCCTTTACGGATTTCAGTACTTATCCTCGAAATACCGTTTTGACTGGAACAGGACGGGGACTGTATTCCACCAGGCGGATGCAAGCCATGCGGTACAAGACCATTTTCTGCTCAAGGGCAATGAATATATTCATGAAGAAATGATCTGTGAGGCTGTACAAAAGGCATGGGAAGCCATGAATGACACCATACTGAAAAACCACCGGCTGTTGATGGATGGGAGCGACTCTTCCACACCGCAGCCAATGCTTACTGAAATCATACGTTTAGCTAACGGAATATCCGGAGGACGGGAATTGGTCCATTCAACCCTTGAGGAATATATGGCAAGGCTGAAAGAGGAACTGCCTTTAAATTCTCTTTGCACAGTAAAGGGTGAACTCCGCGACGGCCCTGCATCTGCCTGTTCCGGTAATGCGCTTGCCACACGGTCATATATCAAACGCCTCAACCGGAAAGCCCAGAGCATGTTGATTAAAGCAGCGGAACCTCTTTCGGCGATGGTCTCTCTGCTGGGGTGTGAATACAGGAAAAGCTTTATTGATATTGCATGGAAAAATCTGCTTCAATCCCAGGCCCATGATTCCATTAACGGCGTCACCCAGGACAAGACGGCAGAGGATACGGTGAACAGGTTGAACCAGGTGCTTGAGATATCGGATGTGGTTACAAGCCAGGTCCTTGGCGAACTGACCGGGAGGATTGATACTACCTTTCTTGGGGATAAGGATGCTGCGCTGGTAGTGCTAAATACGTCTGCATTCCGGCGCTCCGAGATAGTATGCGTGTTTGTGGACTTCCCTCAAGAGTTCAATGTCTGGGACTTTGAGGTGACAGACAGTGAAGGGCGCTTAATAGATAAGCAATTGCTTTCAAGGAAGGAAAAAGTAGTACCGGTCCATGACCTGAATACAAGGCCCTGGCCCTTCTATACTGACAGGTACTGTTTTCTGCTGGATACAGGTAAGATACCCGCCTGCGGATATAGGACCTTCAAGTTGTCTTCTACAAAAACCTTCAACCGGAACGGTGTTTTCTGGGCGGATATGCGGACGTCAAAAGGCGGGGATATATCCAGGGTACCCAATACATTGGAAAATGAGTACCTTAAAGCGACAGTCCATGCTGACGGTACTGTAAGCCTGCTTGACAAGGAAACGGCAATCTGTTATCGGAACCTGAATTATTTTGAGGATACGGGAGACTGCGGAGATTACTGGGTGTATTATCCTCCCTATAAAAACCGTACATATTATAGTAAGGGCTGCAATGCGGAGTTCTGGATGGAAGAGAACGGCCTCCTATCCGCAACTATCTGCGCTAAACTGGCAATGAGAGTGCCGGTAAGGTCTGAACGGCCTGAAAGCGGCATAGGCAGTGAAAGCAGCCGAAGTATGGAAACAGTTGAAATTCCCATAACCGTAAGATATACCTTGAAGCGTGGAGCAAGAAAGCTGGAGGTATTGCTGCAGGTGGAAAACCGTGCCGAGGACCACCGGATGCGTGTGATGTTCGATACCGGAATACATGCGGAAAAATCTGAGGCGGAAGGGCATTTTACTGTTGACAGGCGGCCGGTCAAGCCTGCAAGAGATGAAAAGGCCGGATACTATCCTGAAATGCAGACGTTGCCGCTGCAGAGGTTTGTCGGGCTCAACGACGGAAACATAGGCTTTGCCTTACTGAGCAATAGTTTGTTTGAATACGAGGCTATGGACAATGAAGCAGGAACCCTGGCCCTTACCCTGTTCAGAAGCGTCAGGAACATCATATGCACCGAATTTCGGTCGGCGGGGGTTTTCCCCCAACAAAAGGGCGGGCAGTCGTTGGGTATGCAGGAGTTCGAATATGCCCTCTATCCCCATAAACGTGACCTGATTGCTGATGGTGTTTACGCCGAAAGCGAAAGACTGGAGGTACCGTTGAGAATAGCGCAGACCAACCGGCACAACGGAAGCCTGCCGCGGGATATGTCGTTCATGGAATTACAACCGGATAACCTTGTATTAAGTGCATGGAAGCTTGCAGAAGATAGAAACTCGTATATTTTAAGGCTTTTCAACCCCTCGGATGAATCTGTCAACGGTACGATGAGGTTCTTCAAGCCTGTTATTAAGGCGTACCTTACCAATCTGAATGAAGAAAGGCGTGATTGTCTGAAACCGTATGATGAAGGCAAGCTGCTTGAAATAACTGCCGGTTCAAATAAAATTGTAACAATTGAATTGGTTTTTGGTGAATGATTTAGCAGAATTGGACTTTGATGAATTATTCGGTGCAGAGAAAGTGAAAATTTTCAATACAAGGAGAAGCAGAAAATGGTTACAGAGATGCAGAGGGTGATTACACCAAAACAGAGAATGCTTAACGCCTATAAAGGTATATTTTCGGACCGTTTCCCGGTAGCGCCGGAATTCTGGTATTTCTACCCGGCCAAGGTACTCGGCGTCAGCATGCTGGAGTTTGAAAGGGAGCTGCCCTTCTGGCAGTCTCTGCAAAAAACCTTCGGGAAATTCGGAACTGAAGGGTGGGGAATAGTATTCCAGGATGTAATTAATGAGGATATGAAAAAAACCGTAAGACTTGACAAGATTGACGGGACACGCTACAGGGAAACAACTTCGGCAGTTTTTAGGGGGCATGAGTTTATCAGTACGAAGATATTCGACCTATATGAACCTTCATGGGTGGAAAAGCATATGGTCGATAGCGAAGATGAGCTTCCGGGATGTATTGACATGCTCCTGTCGGAAAAGAACGGATTCGACTTTGATGGAATTATCAAGGCTCATACCGCCGTAGGAGAGGATTACCTGCTGGAGGTATGGATGGGTACTCCGTTTTTTGATTTTATTGCCGAAATGATCGGATTTGAAAAAGCGATCATGTATTTCATCGGTGAAGATGAGGAAATACTGGAGGGATACAGGGACAGGCTTATACAGTATCAGAAGGAGTTTATACGCAAAGTGTGCAGGAATACTCCTTATGAGTCTTTTATGCTCGGTTGTTCATATTCCTGTAACTCTCTTATCGGACCGTCGATGTGGAGAAAATGGGATAGGCCGTATATCCAGGCTATGGCGGATGAAATCCATAAACTGGGGAAGCTGCTGCATATCCATTTTCATGGGCGTTCAATGGAAACCGTTCAGGATTTTGCCGATATGGGCGTTGATTGCGTATGTCCGTTTGAAAGAGGCCCAGGCGGTGATGTGGATGGACTTGAAGGATTGAAAAAGGTCAGGGAGCTTTTGCGCGACAAGGTTACCATGAACGGAAATGTACACACCGTAGAGACATTAATCAGGGGTACCGCTGAAGATGTAAAACGGGAAGTCAGAGAAATAAAGGAAGCTTTTGCAGGTTCTGCGCGAATGATTATCGGCACCGGAGATCAGGTAGGGAGGGAAACTCCCGAAGAGAATATTCTTGCAATGATAGAAGAAGCTAAAAAGTAAAAGGGGTGTGGCGCTGTGGAATCGAATAATAAGAAGACAGGCAGTCTCCAATTGGAAAAGCATTATAAAGATGTAACCTTCGGGGATATGGTGCAGATCATAGGGCTGAAGAATGTTACCATTTCTGAAGGGTCATGTATTAGTGATAATGTCTGGTTGAATGTTTGCATAAGGGATGAAAAAATCAGGATGAAGATAGGCAAATGTGTTCTTATTGGACGGCAGTCAATGATTTCAACCGGTGGGTACATGGAAATCGGAGATTTCTGTATTTTTGCCCCAAGGGTATATGTTTCGGATGCTGATCATGTCTTTGATGATGTTTATCAGCCGATATTGCAGCAGGGCGCAACATTGGAACGCAGTATCATAGTTGAAGAGAATTGCTGGTTTGGAATAAATACAGTCATTACCGGAAATATCACGGTAGGGCGGTGCAGTATTGTGGCGGCCAATTCGGTTGTAAAAAGCGATGTGCCGCCATTTTGTGTTGTGGCGGGCATACCTGCCCGTATTATTAAAATGTACAACCCGGGAACAAAAAAATGGGAGGCGGTCAGGAACGAAGATGATATAAGTAAAGCAATAAAGATCCGCGGTGAAATAAAATTACCGGACCGTGAAGAGTATAAGAGTATTATTTCAAAAAATTCTACAATGTCACAGGTCTATCCTATTGTTGCCGGCCGTGGCGAGTGTGTATAGCAGAGGAGATGTTCAGATATGCCTTATGATTCGAGCTATGATTTATATTTTGATGAAGCGATTTCCAGCTGGGATGAAGCGATTCCACTCGGGAACGGCCTGACAGGATGCCTTGTCTGGGGAGACGGAATGCCTTTGCGGTTCAGTCTCGACAGGGGGGATCTTTGGGATACAAGGCCTACGGATGAAATTCTTGCCGAGGATTATACTTATGAGGAACTTATCAGATTGGTTCGGAATAAGGATCAGGAAGCAATTTTGAAACGGTTTGACCGTTTTTACATGAAACCGACGCCAACCAAAATCCCCGCAGGGAAGTTAGAACTTGAATATCGATGTGAATGTAAAAACATACAAAGCAGACTAGGTTTGTCAAAAGCGGTTGCGGAAGTGAAGCTGGATTTCGGAGAAGCTTTTGCCGTCATAAAAACCTTTCTTCATGCTGCCGACAGGTTTGGAGCCATATCAATCACCGGTAATGCGGAAATCCCGGCTATAAGCTTAAAATGCCATGACTATGGAGGTATGGAAAGCGAAGAGAAAAAAGACGATAAATCGAAAAGCGGTGTACAGTTCGGAAGTCTCAGGCAATTGATGTATCCAGCGGCGCAGTTTGTTAAAGAAGGCTTACTGCAGTGGTTTGAACAAAAAACACTGGGCGGGGTTGATTTTGCAGTTATTGTTGGTCAAAAGCAATCCGGCGGCGGTAAGGCTGCTATCGTATATATAGTCGCAGCAAGTTCCGACGGACCGGACTGGTTGGAGAAAGGCAAGAGAAAAGTCCTTGACGGCTTGGAGCAAGGTTTTGAGAAGACTTTAAGCAGCCATGAAAAATGGTGGGAGGGTTTTTGGGCGAAAAGCTCCATCACATTACCTGAAAAAGAATTCGAAAAGCAATGGTATCTTACCAATTACCTGTTCGGTTCGTGTTCCAGGAAGGGCGCTCCGCCCATGCCGCTTCAAGGAGTGTGGACTGCTGACGAAGATAGTCTTCCGCCTTGGAAAGGCGACTACCATCACGATCTCAATACACAGATGAGTTACTGGCATTATTTGAAAGCAAACCATCTTGAAGAGGGTGAATCCTTTATTGATTTTCTATGGGATCTGATACCTCAGGCAAGAAGTTTTGCCGGTGAATTTTTCGATGCGCCCGGCATATGCCTGCCTTCAGTGATGAGTATCGATGGAAAGTCTCTGGGCGGATGGTCGATGTATTCTACAAACCTTGTAAACCAGATATGGCTGTGCCAGGCTTTTGACCATTACTGGAAATATACCGGTAACGATGAATTCCTGAAGGAAAAGGCATATCCGTATTTTAAAGAGACGGCCCTTTGCATTTTAAGATGGCTGAAGCCGGGCCCGGATGGCAAATTGCTCCTCCCTCTGTCAAGTTCGCCGGAGATTCATGATAATTTAATTGAAGCATGGCTGACGCCAAACAGCAACAATGATTTGTCCTTATTGATATACCTTTTTAAGACTTTAAAGGAAATGGCAGATACTCTCCAGTTTAAGGAACACGATTTCTGGGAGGGAAAATTGAAATTATTGCCTGAGCTTTCGATCAATGAAAAGAATGTTTTAATGCTGAGCCCTGACGAATCCTTGATGGAAAGTCACAGGCATCTTGCGCATACGATGGCTGTATATCCTCTTAATTTGCTCGATTACCATTCAAGCGACAGGGACAGGGAAATAATCGATGCAACGGTTGCAAACCTTGAACTGCTTGGGAAAGGTAAATGGATAGGATTCGGTTTCACCTGGATGGCGGAGTTGTATGCCAGACAATGTAATGGAGAAGGGGCGGCTTATCATCTGAAGCTGTTCTGGGACAATTTCTGCTCTCAATACGGATTTAACCTTAATGGCGATTATAAAAAACGCGGCGTTTCAACTTACCACTACAGGCCTTTTACTCTTGAAACAAATATGTGTGCGGCGGATGTACTGCAGGAGATGCTTCTGCAAACCTATGGCGGCGTCATACGCGTATTTCCGGCAATTCCCTGCGATTGGAGAAGAGAAGAGGTGCGTTTTGAAGACTTCAGGGGTGAGAAAGGGGTGCTCCTGTCTGCAACGCTGGCTAAAGGTAAGCTTGAATATATCTTGTTGAAAGCTGAAAGGAAAGCGGACTTCAAAATAGAAAACAGTTTTGAGGCTGAAGAACTTACAGTCGTTAAAGATACCGGTTTATATAAAATTGCTTGTAAAAAAGGGGAGATATTTGAGGTTTCATTGGGTCAGAACGAAAAATGCAGGATATCCTGCCGGTAAAGAGGGGGACGTTAAGGATGAGTCTGTTTGAAAAATACCGCTTGAAAAAAGTCATTAACGCTTCAGGTACGATGACTTCCATAGGAGCGTCAAGAGTCAGCAACCGGGTGATTAACGCAATGTCTGAGATATTACCGGAGTTTGTTGAAATCCGAGAGCTTCAGAGAGCAGCCGGCGTGTGTATTTCGAAAGCGACGGGAGCCGGGGCCGGCTGTTTAACGGCAAGTGCGGCAGCCGGTATTTCAGTTGCCGTTGCCGCCTGCATGACAGGGAGCGACCTCTATAAAATCGAAAAATTGCCTGATACCGAAGGTATGAAAAATGAAGTCATACTCCAGAAGGGCCATTCGGTGAATTTTGGCGCAAATATAGCGCAGATGATCAGATTGACCGGTGCAAAGTGTATTGAAATAGGTACGGCCACCCAGTGCGGAGGATATCAATTCAGAGGTGCGATTAGTCCCAACACTGCCGCCGCAGTATATGTTGTTTCACATCACACTGTACAGGGCGGTATGATACGTTTGGAGGAATTTATACAAATTGCCCGGGAGCATAATATCCCTGTTATAGTAGATGCTGCATCCGAGTATGATTTAAGGGGCTTTATCGCTGCTGGAGCCGATATTGTGATATATAGCGGCCATAAATTTCTTGGTGGACCTACTTCAGGTATAATAGCAGGAAGAGAGGATATTGTAAAAGCGTGTTACTGCCAGGAAAATGGTATAGCGAGAGGCATGAAGATTGGGAAGGAAAGCATTGTCGGCGCTATGGAAGCCATCGGACAGTGGCTGGAAAGGGATGCCGCGTTAATAAGACAGGAAGAGGATAACCGGATAGAATATGCATATCAGTACTTAAAAAAAATAAAAGGCCTTTCTGTTGAATACTCGCCGGATCCTACAAATAACCCCATAACGAGGTTAAAAGTGCTGGTGAACCAGGGAGAGAGCCCTCTAACGGCGGTTGAAATATGTGATGCGTTATCAGGCGGAAACCCGTCTATAAAAGTAAGGGCTCACACTGCAGACCAGGGGTATTTTTCTCTTGACCCATGCAATTTGCTTGATGGCGAGATTCAGGTTGTGTGCAGGCGTATTTGGGAAATCATGGGAAATCTTGTTAACAAAGAGTTTTTGACAGAGAATATGGCAGATCCTAACATGCTTTCACAGCTGCGATGGCCTGGAAATGACAAACAGACATATCTGGAACTCAATCATTCTATTGAAAAAAGAGTTGCCGATCTTCTCAACAGGATGACACTGGAAGAAAAATTACGAGAGATGAATATGTTGGGTTCAGTCGGCAGCATTATTAAAGATGGTGTATTTTCGCCTGAACTGGCGCAGCAGTTTTTTAAAGGAATGGGCATAGGCGCTGTTCAGGATCCGAGGCTTGACCCTGAGGATACGGCTGAGGTAGTCAATGAACTCCAGAGGTTTCTTATAGAAAATACACGTCTTGGAATCCCGGCATTTATCATTGCGGAAACACTTCATGGCGTTATGTCACCCGGAATGACGGTTTTCCCGCAGGCAATTGCATTAGCAAGCACATGGGATACCGAACTTATTAAGGAGATTGCTTCTGTTATTGCCAAAGAAGCACGTTCAATAGGAATATCCCAGTCGCTTGCACCCGACCTTGACCTTGCAAGAGAGCCAAGATGGGGGAGGGTGGAGGAAACATACGGAGAAGACCCTTATCTGTGTGCCCGGTTTGGAGTAGAATATATTAAAGGCCTTCAAGGTGATGGATTGGTCATGGACAATGACCATATAGTAGCTACAATAAAGCATTTTGCCGCACATGGAAGTCCCGAGGGAGGAGTTAATCTTTCCCCTGTGCCGGTGGGGGAAAGGCAGCTCAGGGAACTATATCTGCCACCGTTCAAAGCAGGTATTGCCGAAGCCGGCGCATTATGTGTAATGCCTGCATACAGCGAATTTGACGGGATACCCTGCTCAAGTTCGAAAACGTTGCTCAACGGGATTCTTCGCGAAGAATGGGGATTCAAAGGCTATACAATTTCCGATTATTGCGCAATTGATATGCTCGTTTATATGCACCATACCGCTGTATCTTATGATCAGGCTGCAAAGCAAGCGCTTGAAGCTGGAATGGACATGGAAGCTCCGAATATAAATGCTTTTGGAGAAGGATTGAAAATGCTTGTTAAAAACAGGCAACTGCCGGAAGAATTAATTGACAGGGCAGTATCAAGGATACTCAGAGTTAAAATTTCCGCGGGTCTTTTTGAAAACCCATATATTGATACAAAAAAAATTAAAAGTACGGTAAATTGTGATACACATAAAAAACTGGCGCTAAAAGCAGCCCAGGAGTCAATTGTTTTATTGAAAAACAAGGATAACCTGTTGCCGCTGGATAAAAATATTGAGTCTATTGCCGTTATTGGTCCTAATGCAGACGTTGCACAGCTGGGGGATTATTGTCTGGAAAAGGAAGACGCCGTTTCATTGCTTCAAGGTATCACCAGCAGAATTGCTTCGAAAACAAGGTTGTCTTTTGCAAAAGGCTGCGGTATATATGAATTGTCAAAAGACAGGTTTGATGAAGCCATCGAAGCGGCCAGGAATGCAAAAGCAGCAATTATAGCTGTTGGGGGTTCCAGCATGATGGATTATGGTATGGGTTGGGGACAGGACAGCGGCAATATTAAAACCTGTGGAGAAGGATTCGACGTTACCGACCTTGGGCTGCCGGGAGTTCAGCAACAGCTGGTAGAGGCAGTAATAAGTACAGGGACACCGACAATAGTAGTTCTTATGGATGGGAGACCTTCCAGCATTCCATGGATAGCTGAAAACGCTTCTGCTGTTATTGAAGCATGGTATGCAGGTGAAGAGGGAGGGAATGCACTGGCGGATATAATCTTCGGAAATGTCAACCCCTCCGGCAGGTTAACCGTTTCTTTCCCGAAAACGGTTGGCCAGACACCCGTTTATTACAATTATAAGCCTTCTGCAAGAGGATTCTACAAAAAGCCCGGTTCTCCTGAAAGCCCAGGTAGAGACTATGTATTTATGGACACAAAACCTCTTTTTGAATTTGGATTCGGGCTTAACTATACGGAATTTGAGTATTCGGACTTAAAAATATGGCCTGAAAAAATCGGATGCGACGGCAAGACGGCAGTTAGCGTAAAAGTCAGGAATATTGGTAAACGCGAAGGCAAGGAAGTTGTCCAGTTATATGTGAATGATGTGGTAAGCAGTGTGACAACTCCGGTGAAAGCGCTTAAAGGGTTTATGAAAATAAATCTGAAACCCGGCGAAGAGAAGGAGGTTGCTTTTGAATTGGGTTTCGAAGAACTTTCGTTGCTAAATGAGCAAATGGTACCTGTTATAGAACCCGGAGAATTTGAGGTTATAGTGGGGAATCTCAGCGCCAGGTTTGAGGTGGAATAGAGAGTAAGGATAGTTTGTGTAAAAATTGTTTATACAAAGATAATAACAGTTTGTACAAATTCAAGTTGACTTTTCTAAAGCATAATATCTTGACTTTTACAGCACAAGACAAAAAAATCAGCCACAACCTAGTCAATAGAAGGGTTGTGGCTTTTTATCGTTTTAACAAATGTGTGTCAGAAAGGACTCATTTTTTTCACATCGCCTAGAATTTTTTTAATATCTGCGAGGCATAGCCGTTTTCGTGTAAAATCAATTCCAAACGCATCACCTAGCTCATCAGTTATTTCATTTCTGTGGCCAAACAAGTAGATGTTCTCATGCTCGTTCATACACTCAATTTGTTTCAAGTTTTCAATAACCGTTTCAGCGGAATGCTTTCCTCCAGTCTTCTTCTGGATAATGCGTAAGATCGCTAGTGAAATAAAACAGGTAAGAAAATGCGCATTTATATGCTCATATTCGTTTACATAGACAGGGCGCGTCTCAAGATTGCTCTTCGTGATCTTAAACGTCTCTTCGATTTCCCATAAGCCGCGATATGTGTCGATGATTTCGTCATTGCTCATTTCATGCTCGCTTGTCACAATAGCATAGTACCCGTCATACTTTTCTTCTTCTTTGATTTTGTCGTAGTTAACGGTGAGGCGCTTGACGATGATCTCACCGGTTTCCTTGTCGAATTCCAGATTGTCAACGTATGCGGCGGCACCATACGCGGTAGCTTTGTTATACTTTTTCGGATCCTCTACGAGAGCCTCCGCTTTGGTGATGACTTCGGCACGCTCAGCCCTAGCTTTAAGGAAATATTTCTTTGACCAGAAGACCACTTGTTTTTCATATACATGCTTTGTATTCTGCGTTCTCCCACTTTCCATCGTAACGTTGATTTCCCTGCGAATTTGCCTGCTCTTGATCATGAAATCGGTGTCGTCAGTTGCTGGTTTCCCCTTGCTGTCAATGTAGCCGGAAGGATTCAGTACATACTCCTTGAATGCTTTCGAACCGCCGCGCACAGAAAAACTGAATACATATCCGTTTCTTGGCTTCTCTGGTTTATCGCCGATCAGATAGTAGATGTTATCGCCGGTGATGATGCCCATATCGGCGACAACGATGATGCGACCGGTATTGTAGTTCTTCCTGACCTCACCGATGACGGAACGGAAGGTCTCCTTGTCGAGCCTGTTCCCCGGGAAAAGCTCATAGTGCATCGGCACGCCGCTGGCATCCATCGCAAGCCCCATCTGTATGATTGGTTTCTTGCGGTTCTGCTTCGCCTTCCCGTACCTTCTGTGTTCGTCCTGTTGGCTGACCTCGAAATAGTAGTTGGTCACGTCATAGTAGACGATGCTTGTGTCGCTCCCGTATTTCTGCCGTATATTGTCGTACAGGAACCGCTGTAGGTCCTCCGATATCTTGTCGTAATGGGTGAGGGCGCGATACATATCGGCAAGTTCAAAGTCGAAACGCTCAAAGAATTTTGCTTTGTGGTCGAATGACTTTTTCTTTGAACCGGGATACAGCAAGCGCGACATCACAAGAAGGAGCATGATTGAGTTTGTGTTGAATTTGAAGCCTTCCTTGGCCATCATGGCTTTGAGGAATTCGTGCAGGCCGAGTTCGTGGTAGACCTTCAACGGCACGGCATAGCCGAGGTTCTTCATCCCCTCCGCCTTTTCTGGCAGGCACTCGTCCATGTCAATGGTGATTGAAACTTTTCTTCTCGTATTGTCTTCGGCAGTCATTTGTTTGGCGACTGCCTTGAAGTGAGCGATCGGATCGGGGAATTCCTTCTCAAGTTCGTCAAGATAGCCGAGGGATCGGATGGTAGTTCCGGTACTTTTCTTGGTTGCTTTGTCCCTGTACCGCTTTTCAATGGACAGGTATGTCCTGCCGTTTTTCCTGTTTGACACGTTAAGGCGCATTTTGTCCTCCGTATGTACAATGTGGATTTATATACATTATATCACAGTCGGACATTTTCGTACACAAGAATATTACAAATAATCAAAAAAAACAGCCCGACTCGGCTTTTATTTCAATGGTTCTAACCTTTTGGTATTCAATTATGCTGTAAAACTCCCGGAATCTCAGCGCCAGGTTTGAAGTGGAATAGAGAGTAAGGATAGTTAGTGTAAAATAGTTTATACAAAATAATAACAGTTTGTACAAATTCAAGTTGACTTTTCTAAAGCATAATATATAATGTAATTGTACTACAAAATACAAAATACATAACATAAATAACTTTTTTAATATTTGATTTATAAGGTATTAGTGGTAAAGTTTATTAAAGGGGGATATATGGTATAGTTATACCTTGACATTTTATATAAATCATTTAAAAAGTGGTGGACATATAGGACCGATGCATATTCCTAATCTTTAGTACCTTTATGCAGATGATAGTACAAATCAATGTGTGGACGGCTCTTTTCAGGAATAAGACAGATGTTAACGGAGTTACTCTTGATGAAATGATCGGATATGTCTTCATAAGCACAATTATGCATATTATCTGATGCAATAACGACATGAGGTAGCAGTATTGTATATATCGTTTACTGATTTCAAGCACTTATTAGAAGTTGGGGGGTGGGTCCCTTGATGGATGATAAGGATCATACAGCGATTAGCCGTTAGTGTACAAGCCAAGTTTGGAAAATAATGTAGACGAAAGGGCGAAGCTATGCCTTGACGCCATAAACAAGGGAAGTCGATGTCATATTGGTATATATTTTGGGTCTTGACGGGTCATGAGAGGCAAGTTGAAAAAAGTATAATGGATCAATTGTATGATGAGAACATTGTACCTTTCATCCCCATGTTGGAAACTCTTTTTAAAAGAGCCGGTAAAGTGAAGAAGGAGCTAAACATTATGTTTCCAGGGTATGTGTTTGCTGAATCGGATATGGAAAGCGTAGAGTTCTTACAACGCACACATCGTTTCGTCAGGGCATCCAAAGATATTATCGGGATTTTAAGGTATGGCAACTCAGATGAGATTGCTGTCAGGGAAGAAGAGCGAGCAACACTCTTGCGCTTTTGCAATGACGATCACTGTATTGAGGCTTCAATGGGTTTTATTGAAGGAGGTAGATTTTATATTGAAAGCGGTCCTATGGCAGGGATGGAAAGCGTTATAAAGGAAATTAACAGAAAAAAGATGGAAGCATCATTTGAATTGGAGTTTATGGGAAATATAACGCGGTTCACAGTGGGACTTGAGCTATTGAGGAAAATATAAAAACAAATGGTTAATGTTATGCAAGTCAGGTATGTTGGCATGCGTTATGTAGAGAGTGTGAAATTAGGCGGGTTCACAGTTTACAAAAATCATATGAAAGGTATCCAAATGGTATATGAAAAAAAGATTATGGGGCATTATATTCGCCCTAATGGGCGGTCGATTCCAGACCGATTAGGATGTTCTTTTTCTCAAAGGTTTTAAGATGGGATCACATCCTTTAAAGTAGTAGACAACTGTTTTGACCCACTTAGTTTTATTCTCATAGACTTGCGGGAGATAAAAGTTTAATAACTTATCCAACTATAAATGATTTAAATAAAACTGTGGCAATACACTCCATCAAATAGTCAAAGCAATAGGAAAAAATAAAAAGTCCACAGTTGTCTAAATCCATTATAGCAGATAATCACAATATAGGCGAAAGCCGCGCGAATTTGGAAAGATTCAGTCGCTACGCTCCTTCATCTTTCCAAATTCGATAGCTTACAAGAAGAGAGCGTAAATATTTAAAAGGAGCGTATGATTTAGTTGTTAACTATATCATACAAGAATAAAATGAAGAATGTTACAACTATGATATGGAATCAATTCAAGAGTAAACCAGAGTCTATCGCGGTTCAGACAATGAAATTTGTTTATTTATATAGTGATTTAGAGATACTTGTGAAAAAGTATATGACAAAAATATGTTCAGTTACAAATAAACAAAAGTGTATTATCGGTTTGTATCTTTCACGGAGTATTCATTATATAGCTAGTATGATAGCAGTATTGGCCTGCGGTTGCTCGTTTTTGCCACTTGATAAGAAAATGCCTTTTGATAGGCTACAAAAGATCATTAAAACTTGCAATGTAAAAATTATTATTGCAGATACTGATGTTGTATTTAATGAAAATCTAGCAATAACAACTATAACGGTATCCGATGTTTTGTCAATTGAATCAATTGTAGAAGAAGCGCCGTATATTCAATCGATCGAAAGTAAAGATTTGGCATACGTAATTTTCACTTCCGGAAGTACTGGTTTTCCAAAAGGTGTATTGATTTCACACTATGCATTATTTCATTTTTGTAATGTTTTTGTGAATGCTATCACAATGAAAGAATATCAAAGCATATTGGCATTAGCAAATACTGCTTTCGATATGTCTATTGTTGATATGCTCGTATCCCTTACAATCGGTATGCGGATTATTTTAGTGACAGATCAAGATTTATTGCACCCAAGGAATATCATAAATATTATTAACAAACTAAAACCAGATATAATTCATTTGACCCCATCTCATTTAATATATCTTAAGGCGTATCAAAGAGAATTTAATTGGGTTTCTAAGGTAAGACTTATTATATTAGGAGGAGAAAAAGTTAACCAATCGCATTTGGAATTGTTAAAAGCGTATTCGGGCGTACGTATATTCAATGGGTATGGGCCAACTGAAGCAACAGTATGCTTTTCTATAGGGGAATTAACACATGATGATGGAATTCATGTAGGGAAACCTTTGGAAGGTATGAAGTTCAAAATAGTAGATGATAAGTTTCAAGAATGCACAGTTGGTGAACTATTATTGACAGGTCCATGTTTATCACTGGGATATATTAACAACATTGTTCAAACAAGAGAAAAATTTCGATTTGTGCGTAATAATTTGTATTATTGTACGGGTGACATCGCAACAATTGATAAAAATAATAACTTAATTATTTATGGGAGAAGTGATAATCAAGTTAAAATTGCCGGACATAGAGTTGAGCTGGAAGATATTGAAGAAAATATAATAAAGAATATTCCACATATTGTGCAATGCATTGTTATTTACAAGGAAAAAGTTCTGAATTGTTATTATAAATCATCATGTTCAATCAACATTAATGATACATATATTAAGCTAAAAGCATTATTACCGTCTTACATGATACCATCGGTTTTTACAAAGATTCAAAACTTTTCTTTAACTCCAAATGGGAAAATTGACAGGAAGATATTTATTGAATAAAATTTTTATATAGTGGAGTTGATTATTATGTCAAAAAATGTATATAAGCTTAATCTGGAGATGTTAAGAAAAAAGGATGAGGACATTATAAGAAAGAATAGATTTTTGTACCAGAAATTAATCCCAATTATTAGTGATGTCGAAAGCTTTAAAATACCTTATGCTATAATCAAAGGTGAGGCATTATCAATACAAGCATATGGTAAAAAAGGATATCGTAATTCAAAAGATATTGATATATTAGTTCCAAGAAATTACTGTAAGCAATTTCAAGATATTTTGTTGAATCATGATTTTCAAGAAGCTGTTTTTGATTCTATGGGAAATCAAAGATCATTGACAAGATATGAAAAAATAATGTTTAGGAGTTCACATCAAATCGTACCATATTTTAAGGATTTCTCAAATGAGAGGCTATCATTAGATGTTAATGTTGACATATTTTGGGGTGAATATACAGGAAAGAAGATGGACATAGTTGATTTTCTATCAGATACCGTAAATACCGAATTTTATGGGTTTACAGCTAGGACACTTTCGCCATTAAAAGCGTTCGTTCATATGTGTCTTAATTATTATAAGGATATGCATGCGTTATACTATATAATCAAATCTAATCCTTTTACAGAAAAAGTGTTTCAAGATATATATGAATTCTATAAAAGACAAATTGATGCAGATATTGATAAGTTATTAGTTTACACCAAAACACATGGACTTAACGAAATAATATACTATATTTTATATTATACAAATCAAATTTTTCGAGACGATTGCCTAACGAAAAATGTTGATAAATTTAAAACGGAGGCGGCTATATTTGAATTAAATAAATACGGTTTAAACAAGAATGAGCATAAAGAATGGCCTATCAGTTTCTTTGATAGAATGAACCATCCCAATTTATATAGTGTAATTAAATCTGATCTAACTGATATGGACAAACAAAAAATTGAAGCTGTAATAAGCATATTTAAAAAAGAAGTGGATGTTTGATGCTGTATAGAATTTAATCTTTTTGAAGACAAAGTGATTTCAAAAACTAGCTGGAAGGGTACAAGGCAAAAACTAGACGGAAATACTGTAAATTAAGTAATAAATATCAAATTAGTGGCATGATCTTTGACAGCGGATCGCTTGCCACAATAACTGCCAAACTGTGATAGAATAATAACCGAGGTCAAGCATTAATACGAGCGATCGTATTATACCTTGCCGATTGATGGTGGGGCGGCCGTCATCAGCATACAAATGTTTGATAAAGGGAGGCTGGCTGTCCAGGTGAGAAGATATAGTATTGTCAGAGACAACCTTTGATACCACAGCCAGCCTGCTTCGCTCCATTTAGAGAAAGAATAGCATTTCAAGCAGGAGTTTCTGTTGGTAGCCTTAATGAGGAATCCAGTCTTGTAGTATAAATCACCTCTGTGGTCAGAATAATGTTAAAAAAAAACATCAATCGATTATTGGAGGCGATTTAAAAATGTCAAGGATAATATGAACTAAATATGCAAATCAGTGGTAATTTACTGGTAAATATTTGAGAAGAAAGTGGATAATTTTGGGGTATGAACTTATTATCATATCTGAAATACAAGAATCGAAGGCTCTATGGAGTTTTCGAGAAGATAAATATACATTACATTAATGTTGGAGGGGGATTATTTATCATGGAAAAGTTGGTTATTGAGAAAGTGTTACTTATTGTTAATGAGTATCTACCTATGAGTGTTAAGATCAATCAAATAGACGATGACCTAATACACTTCGGTATCGATTCAATAATGCTCATTCGAATAGTTGTTTCTGTTGAGGAAGCATTTCAAATTGAAATTCCGGATGACAAGTTACTTTTAAGTGAGATGGATACTGTAACTAAAATCGCAAATATAGTCATGTCAACCATATAATTGTCTAATTTATCTGAGAAGAGGGGAATATTATTAATATTTGCTTAATTAATCCACCGGTATCTACTAATATAAAGTATGTAGATCAATCTATTTACAAAAAACAGGTACTACATTTAGGGATTGGATACATTGCATCCTTTTTGGAGTTAAATGGATACAACTGTGAGGTAATGGAATGTCCATGTCTTAACATGAGCCTAAAAGATGCAGAAGTATTTTTAAAAAAACATAAGTTTGATGTATATGGTATTACTGTATTGGAATTCAATTTAATGTTTGCTATTCATTTAGTGAAGAAAATTAAAGAGATTAATCCCGATTCATTTATATTCATTGGTGGATACTATCCAACTATTTGTACAGAAGAAGCATTTAGCTTGTTTAAAGACATCAATTGTTGTGTATTGGGAGAAGGAGAATTAACTTGCTTAGAAATTATAAAAGAACTGGGATGTAAAAAAAACTTAGACAAGATCGATGGTATTGCATATATTAAAGATAATACTGTAAGAATTAATAAAAAACGTTTGCTTATTGAAAAACTAGATATATTACCAGCGCCAAAGGTTACATATGTTCCAGATACACTCTGTATGCCAATAATATCTACAAGAGGCTGTTATGGTAAATGTTCTTTTTGCTCAATACGTACATATTTCCAAAGTTGCATTGGAGAATCCATAAGAACACGAAGTCCAGAAAATGTCGTTGAAGAAATGAAAACACTTTATGAGAAACATAGGATACGTTTCTTTTCATTTCAAGATGATATTTTCTTTATAAATTCAAAGGAAGATAAAGCAAGGATTAATATATTTTGCAAAGGTATTGAAAAATACAACCTTAATGTTAGATTTAGGATATCTTTAAGGTCATCCGAAGTACTGACATGTAGTGATTCTTTAAGAAGACTAAAGGAAGTTGGACTTGATATTGTGTTTATTGGTGTTGAAAGTTTTGTTGATAGACAGTTGAAATTATTTAATAAAGATATATCTGTCAAAACTAACATTGAGGCAATATTGATGCTACAGCAAATGGATATTAACTACTGTTTAGGGCTTATTCTTTTGGATCCATATCTCAATGTTGATGAGTATTTATACAACATACGAGCATTAAAGAATATTAATCATTTTAAGTATTGCAACAATGATACTATACTGACCTCATTTACTTCTCCGTTAGTTGCTTTTCGCGGATCCCCAATATATGATAAAATTAAATCTAGCAAAATGATATCGAATAATGAGGTTGGTTATATTTTCGCTGACGATAAAGTCCGTGTATTATATCAATATATTCGAAAATGGAGAACTATTTTGTATCCATTTGTTAGTATGTGTAACATTTCTGTTTCGTTACCAGATTTTGAAATTAAAAATGAATCAAAGGATATATTGGTACTGAAGTCATTATTGGCAAGACATGATCTAGATTTTTTAGAAGAATTATGCATAGCGTTTTCATCGAGTAATAATAAAAAGAGCCTCGATGATGTTGTATTAAAATATGAAGCACTCATAAATAATATTGATCACAGAGTGATTAAGAAGGTGAATCATGATTCAGAAAGGTACAAAATCAATCGAGACAGGAAGACTTTTGTTACGGAATTTTGAGAAAAATGACGTTGAATCATTTTTTAGTTGCTGTGGGAGTCGTGTTATTTTGGGTCAATACATGTCTTGGACTCCTCACGGCAACATAAAAATAACAAAAAGAATACTTGATATTATAACTGAATCATATAAAAATGACACATACAATTGGGCAATTGTATCAAAAAATAGAAATGAAGTTATAGGATCAATTTTTGTAAAGAGTTTATTTCCAGAACATAAATGCTGTGAAATAGGGTACTATTTGTGTGAAGATTTCTGGGGAAAAGGTTTAATGACAGAGGCGGTTGTGGTGGTTGTTAAGTTTTTATTTAATGAAGTCGGAGTACATAGAGTGCAGGCTTTTCATGATATTCAAAATATTGCATCTGAACGGGTATTGCAAAAATCTGGATTTCGTTTAGAAGGTACTATGCGTCACAATCGAATTCGTAAAGATGGATCATTTTCTGATGTGAATATTTGGGCAATATTAAACGAAGAAGGGTGAATTGTATTGATAATACTGGAAAAACATATGGATTGTTTCCAAATGTCCTTTGAATATATTTGTGGGGTATATAATGTTAATTATATACCTATATACTTAAATTCGTATAACTTTGACTACGGACTTAAATATTACTATATATATAACTTTGAAACTATATTAAAATATATAGGATTAAGAGTGAGGGATGTGTATTCTATTTCTAACTCGTATTCAATAAGGGATTTATTGTTAAAACACGAATGTATATTGCTATCAATAGATCAATTCTATTGCCCGTGGCATAGAGCTTATAAAGTATCACATTTTTGCCACAATTGTGTAATAACTGATTGTGATGATGCAAATGTTACATGTTATGATCCATATATTACTAAAAACAAAGTATTGTTACCATTTGATTATCTGTACAATGGTGTTGACAAAATTATGCTATTTGAAAAGGAATCAAAGGCTAAACAATTGAAAATATCGGATGTGATTAGTTATTTACAAAATAGAATTACTGAATTTAGAGTGGATGAAATTGTAAACAACATAATAATCGATTTTGTGCAAATACAACGGGAATCGGTTACTCAAAAAGACATATATCTATATCCGATGTTAATATGGCTTAAGAGAATTGCTGATGGAAGATATCAATTATTTTATTTATTAATGCACATTGGTATCGATGAAGAGACTAATAAATTTTTATTAAAAAAGTTATGGGATTGTGTTGAAATCTGGAGTAAGATATACAATATGATTATCAAGTCATTACTGATGCACAATAACACCAATAGTGATATACTTTCAAAAATCATTAACCGTTTAACTGATATTATTAAGAAAGAGGACGAAATTTTGGAGATGGTAAGAGGATTTGCGATATATTATTAATAGGAGTAGAGTATATGTACTATTTTAAAACTACTTTCAAAAACTCTTTGGTATATCGCTGGTCCGTATTTTTTTCAGTGGGTAGGTTAGTATTACTTATTGCTATTAATATTATGCTGTGGCGAGTGTTATATCAAAACAATATCACTATGATTTCATATATGACAAGGTACACAATAATATCAAATATTATTATGATGTTTTATTCTCGGGGGGTACATATGAGACTTGCTGAGAAAGTGACATCTGGAGATTTTGCAATAGATTTGATTCGCCCCGTTAATCTGTTTTTTATGTTTTGGCAGATAGAGGTATCGGGAATAATCTCTAATTTGTTATTATGTGGATTACCAGTAATTGTGATTTATTTTCCATTTATCATCGGAGATACAGAATATTATAATGTTTTGCTTGTAATAATTGCGGTTGTTTTAGGTCATATATTGTTTTTCATGATTTATTATTTGCTGGGTTTGACAGCATTCATAATTATAGAAATAGAACCTATAGGGCGATTATTAGATGACACAATTCGGCTTATGGCGGGGGGATTTATCCCATTAGCATTGTTGCCCAGCTACCTTGGTAAAATAGCAAATGTCTTACCATTTAGGTATTTATATTCTTTTCCACTAGAGCTTCTCTTAGGCGTGAAAAGTGTTGGCAATATTATGAATAAGTTTATTATATTATGTCTATGGATTTTTATTTTTGCATTTATCAATATATGTGTATACAAAATTGCTATCAAGAAAATTGCCATTCAAGGAGGTTAATTTGTTAGGAAATATACGTCTTTACGGCACCTTTTTAAAACTTTCCTTAAAAGGACGAATGGAGTATAAATTTTCGTTTTTTTCAAGCATATTAGCAAACTTTTACTGTTACTTTATAACATATTTGACGTACTGGGTGATAACGCAACGATTTGGAACTATAAGCGGGTGGGAATATGAGGATTTAGTGATTTTATATGGACTTAATCTGTTTACTTATTCTATAGCATGTGCATTGTTTTTTAATAGTGCCCTCCAACTTGAACGGGAGATTACTACTGGCCGTTTAGATGGCTACCTTGTTCGTCCCATGGGACTAATCCAACAATTGCTATTAAGTCGAATCGCACTACCTGCGATTGGGCAGATTATAGTGTCATTGATTTTTGTAGTAACTGCATTTATACGAATTAGTTGGAAGATAACTGTTTTCGGCTACTTTTATTTCTGTTTATCAGTATTGACCGGAGCATTGCTTCAATCAGGTGCTATGATTTTAATAGGTAGTCTTAGTTTTTGGATGTTGCGCACGCGCGATTTAGCTATAACAGTTTATTATGATTTGCGATCCTTTATTAATTACCCGATTGTAATTTTTCCATTAATTATTCGCATTTTACTAACGTATGTATTTCCTTGGGCGTTCATTAACTATTACCCTTGTCTTATCATCTTGAGCAAAGCGAAGACTCAAGAAGAGTACATCCTTGGGCTATTGTCACCTATTGTCTCTATTTTGTTTTTTCTATTGTCACTTTGTGTTTTTCACCATGGATTGCATAGATATTCTAGTAGTGGGAGTTGAGTGATAAGCGTGGAGAATATTGTTCAAATCGAAAATATTTCTCGTGAATACAAAGTAGCAAAACGGGATGGTGGTTTTGCTAAATTTATCTTTTCTCGAGAGCATGAAATAGTCTATGCCGTTAGAAATATTTCTTTTTCGGTAGCAAAAGGTGAATTAGTTGGCTTATTAGGTCCTAATGGATCAGGAAAATCAACCACAATAAAAATGTTGAGTGGAATCATTACGCCATCAGCAGGGAAGTTGTATGTCATGGGTAATGACCCATTTAAGAGGCGTAAGCATAATGCTTATAACATCGGAGTTGTATTTGGACAACGTTCGCAACTGTGGTGGGATTTACCAATTGGAGATACTTTTTACCTGCTCAAAAAGATTTATAAGATTTCTGATGAGACATACAAGCAAAATCTAAATCTATCTAAAAAATATCTTGATCTAGAAAGTATTTGGAATCAACCCGTACGCCAGTTAAGTCTTGGACAACGTATGAGGGCAGAGATCGTTGCTGCCATTTTGCATAACCCCAAACTGTTGTTTTTAGACGAGCCGACTATTGGATTGGATATCGTAGTGAAGCATCAAATTCGTGAATTTATACTAAAACTTAATAATGACTATAAGACCACAGTTATCCTTACATCTCATGACATGAAAGACATTGAGGATATTTGTAAAAAAATTATCCTGGTAGACAAAGGCAGAGTCGCTATTGATTGTCACATTGATGAATTGAAACAAATGTATAATAAAACTGCAGTTGTGAAATTGTCACTTAGTAGTGCCGTATCAAACATAGCAATACTTGGTGCAAGGGGGATGTCTGAATTGGGAGGGAGACAATGGTCATTTCTTGTAGATAAAAGTGTTACAACAACAGGGCGTGTTGTGTTTGAGGTTTCCCAAATTGCGGAGGTTACGGAGCTAGAAATAATTGAACAAGCAATGGAGGATATTCTGCATGATATATATAAAAACGGTGTGAGATAACAAATTACCATATTTATTGGTTAAATAATAATCTATGAATGATCATACTACCTACTTGAAAGGATAAGTTTGATACACTATTATACATATCCATATCAAACAGGACATGAGATGAAAAATTATAATAATGGAACTGTAAGAATCAGTGTAATATCAAATATTGTTTGCGAGAACCTTGAATCGTCACTTCGGGAGTGCTTTGAAGGTTACGAAGTTCTCATCACATCAATACAATATTGGGACTATATGAACCATAAGTATATGGAGAATTATGCATGCTCAGACCTGATTATTGTATGGTTGAATTTTGAATTCCTGTTTCCAGATGCTTACAATCAAGATCATCGCAAACAAGTTGAATCGGATGCTTTTATAAACGACGTTACAAAACTGTGTGCAAGTATAACTGAAAATCTTACTAATGTATCGAATTGTAAAGTTTATTGGCTCTTATTTGAGGATTATTTTTTACCAATCCGCCAAATAATTGGGTATGTATACAATTTTTCTATAGTAGATATTTTAAATCAAAATTTTGTTAATGTGCATAACCAGCATGTTTTTTGTGTAAATACGAAGGATATTATTGCTGAAATAGGTATACAAAATGCATTTGACAAAAAAAGTAAATATCGCTGGAGTTCTCCATATTCAAGGGAATTAATCAGCACAGTGGGAAGAGAAATTTATAAACAATATAAAATCGAAAATAGTATGACAAAAAAATGTCTTGTTTTGGATTGCGACAATGTTTTATGGGGTGGCATATTAGCGGATGATGGAATTGAAAATATAAAGCTTGGTAGTACTGGATATGGACGAATTTTTCAAGATTTCCAACGATTTTTGCTATATCTATATAATCATGGCGTTACTCTTTCAATAGTAAGTAAGAACAATTCGAAAGACGTCCTAGATGTATTTACAGGACATAGCGACATGATATTGCATGAAAACCATATAGCTTGTTTTCAAATCAACTGGGATAATAAACCGGATAACATTAGAATAATATCAAAATCCTTAAATATTGGACTTGACCAAATGGTATTTGTTGATGATATGCAATTTGAGATCGAAGCAGTGAGGAGCATGATACCCGAGGTTACTACTATTCTTTTCGAACACAATAGTATTTACGATATATTATCATGTTTTAATTTGAAAATTGATACGAATCTCGCGGATATTGAAAGACGTAATATGACATACCGTACTAATAATTTTCGAGAGACATTAAAGGCTCAATATTCAGATTATGTAGAATTTATAAATGCGTTAGAAATGAAGATCGATATTCACGAGGCTAAGCCTATTGAATATAATCGCATATCAGAGCTTACTCAGCGTACTAATAAATGTACGAATGGAAGACGCTATACAGTGGCTGAAATTCTGCAGAGGATCACCAGAAATGATGTTACATTATACGCTCTGACATTATCTGACCGTTACTCTGATTTAGGTCTTGTTGGTTCATTTGAAGTTGAAGACAATACACTAACTGTCTTTAGTCTATCATGTAGAGCATTGGGAAGGGAGATTGAGAACAGAATGCTAGAATATATAGCTTTAAAACATAAAATAAATTATATATCATTTTCATATACCCAAAAGAATAATGAAATAAGAACTTTATTTGTGCAAATATTTCCTGATGCTACGTTTTTATAGCAAAACACGTGTTAGATATGGTATTTGCTGAACATTGGTTCTACAATGGTTTAACACTCAAGTGAAAGTAAAGACTTCCGTAGTCATCACCCAGTGGATACCTATATGTTGATATTTTTTGGGGAACAAAGTGAAATTAAGCTAGAAGATTGGGGGGGCTCGATGTGAAAAGACTATTATAAAAGCTATACGAGGCGCATGAATATACCGTTGCGGCGGAGCCGCAGTTCCAGAAAATCGGAAACCGATTGTCCGGAACTCGGAAACCGCCTATTGCCACAGAATCACTCGCTTAGCC
>VEPD01000358.1 GCA_012027035.1 Ruminiclostridium sp.
ATGACCCTCTTTTGCCCGAATTCCTCAAACAATCCGCGGCTGCATCCGAAAGCCCCGCCGTACGGCCCTACATCAAGTCCCCACAAAACAACCTTCGTATCCCTTCTCATCTCTTCCGCCATGGCGTCCCGGATACTTTCCGAAATTGATTTCATACCCATTATGCATACACCTCCTCAAGTGCAGTTTCAACCGCAGGGACAGGACTGTTTCTTGCAAACTCGACAGCTGTGTTCAACTCCTCCAGAACTACCCGTTCAATCTCATCCAGTTTTCCCCTGTCGGCTGCTCCCGAGCCGAGAAGTTTTTCTGCATACTTTTTAACAGGATCCTTTGCAATCCAATCTCTGACTTCCTCTTTCGGGCGGTAGGTATCGGGTTCTCCTTCAAAATGTGTATGCCACCTATATGTTTTACACTCTACAAGTGCAGGCCCTTCTCCCTTCCTTGCCCTGTCAACCGCTTCCGATACAGCTTTGTACACATCTTCCACATCATTTCCATCCGCAACCAATCCGGGAATGCCATATGCCGCCGCTCTGCCTGCGATGTCCTTTACTTTTCTCACATTGGCCTGCCTCGTGCCCACGCCGTAAAGGTTGTTTTCACACACGTACACTATTGGAAGATTAAACGCGGAAGCAATATTTAAAGATTCATGGAATGTCCCCTCATTGCTTGCTCCCTCTCCGAAAAAGCATACCGCCGTATTTTTTTTGTCTTGCAGCCATGCGCTCATCGCAGCTCCTGTCGCTATAGGAATTCCGCCTCCGACAATACCGTTTGCTCCGAGTATTCCAAGCTGCGGCACCGCAATGTGCATTGAGCCGCCCCTGGCCTTGCAGTATCCTGTGCTCTTCGCATACATTTCAGCCATCATTTTATCCATATCGGCGCCTTTTGCAAGCACATGCCCGTGTCCCCTGTGGGTACTGGTAATATAGTCATCCCTGTTCAAGGCGGAGCACGCTCCTACGGCCACCGCTTCCTGGCCAATGTACAAATGGTAGAAGCCGGCCATTTCACCGGCGGCAAACAGCTCTGATACCTTTTCTTCGAAACGCCTTATCCTCAGCATTCCCTTGTACATTTCAAGCCTTAGTTTATTATCCATGTTAACCTCCATTTCGCGTCACCATGGCGACACAAATAGTAATAAAAAACTTATTTCTCAAGCTGCACTCTCGATTTCTTATTCATACCTGTTAAGAATTAATTTTCATATTTTCTCTGCCTTCACTACTAACATACCAGGCAAATGGGAAGCATTATAATAGGTAACACCGGAAACCTGATCCACAATACTGCAATTCCATATATCATATACCGTCACAGTATACTTTCTTTCAATTCCATCCGGAAAGCCCAAAGATATCTCTCTCTCGGTACAATTGTCTGTAAGCAGAAAAAGATGCACGTCATAAGCTTTGGACAGACAAAATTTTTCACATCCGTCCGCCCGGTCATGGGCGGGCGCCATCTCCTGGAAAGGCAGTTCCGTAATGACCTCCTTCAAAAATTTCAGTCTTGGTGCGCTCTGTCCAACCATTTTACCGCCATAGGTCCAGAATATATCTTTTTTATTCCCGCCCACTACATAGCATTCGCCATGGGTTGCATAGGCTCCGGCCATTACTGACAGCCAGTGGCGCATGAGTTCTTCCTGTGCGGAAAGATTACCCCATCCGTAGGAAAGATTTCCTTCATACCTGTACTCATCATCTATTACAGGTTTTTTATACCTATGTTTCAAATCCATCATCAGAGCATATGTATTTGATTTTTGGCAGGAGACATGAGTCATCCATTCCCTGTCGGGATAAATCCTGAAACATTCGTGTATTGAGCGGGGGTGGCTGTATGGGTCATTTTCCATAATGTAATTGCCTATCCTGTCCCAATCCCTCCGGTTGTCTTTGAATCTGAAACCCGAGCCGTCGGCTTCCTTATAGAGGTCATATTCGTTGGCCAGTGACCACCATACGTTCCTGTATGCCGATATGCGGGCAATCAGGTATTTCAAATAAAACAATGCATCATCGTCACTCAGCCCGTCATCAATCCCCCACATACCGAAATCATAGTTGTGGAAAAGGATGACATCTGCTTCCGTGCCGATTTCCTGCAAATCCTTGACCCTTTCTTCAAAGTTTCTGAAATATTCCACATTGAAGCTCCGGTAGTCTAAATTATGCTTCCCTCCTTCATAGGGCAGCATAGGAGGCTCGTATGTGAGGTCTATCTCATCGAACCCCGCAAGATATTTTGGAAAAACAAGCATTCTTGCCTTGTTGAAATTATTTTTTTTCAGGGATTCAAGTGTCTTTTCCCTGATTTCCTGCGGCCTGTAAGTCCATGCATATATGGTCGTTCCCATGATAAAACAGGGCGTCCCGTCTGCATAACTGAAATGGTATTTTTTATCTATCCTTACCGGCCCATGGTTTCCGGGTGAAGCCCCAATGCTGTGAAAAGAACCTTCAAGCCCATCAAACTCATCATTGCTTGATTCTATCCTGAATTTATATTCACCGGTCATCTCGGGCATAAACCAAATTTTCCAGGTAGAATTGCCGTCGTAGAACCCATTTACCTTCTTGATCGTTGAATCGGCCATAAAGCATGCCGACAACTCAACCTCCTCAAATGGCTGTGTAAAATCTTTGCGGGAAATCAGTTCAACTTCAAAGACATCCCATTTTTCAACCTTTTCTCCGGAAATTTTCATTAATCAAACCCCCATACAAATTCCATTTTTCATACGTTACTTTACACCATACCAATAGTTCTTCACTTCAGCATAATCTGCGGCAGGTCAAAGGCTTCTTCACCCGCCTCAAACTTCTCTACAGGCCACAATCCATTGGAAGTGAGGATTTCCTTGCCGGATTTATCCGCAAGAAATGTTTCCTCCACCTTTACACCGGTCACGGTGATATACCAGTTGAAGGTCTGCCTGTCCTGTATTACGGCTTCCGGATCGTTACACTGTGCCGGATCGTTTATGACATACCCTGTGATCCCTCCCTGAAAATGATTCCGCCACTCATCCGGGTAACCGGTTTCTGCGTACAATCTTTTTTGCATAGCGAGAATATCGGCAAATTTGTTTCCCGGGGTGCATTTCGCCATTGTGTGCGCTTCTATTGTACAGACTGCTTTAAATTTTTCTCTTATATCTTCCGGAAGCCTGTCCCCGAAATAAACCATTCTGGTTACCGGTACCGTAAGTCCCCATTTTTGTATGGCAGGAGCCAGCATGACCATTTTATCGATTTTCTTGTTCGAAGGCGTACAATGTCTGTACTTTGCTATCCTTTCATCGCTACCGATAATAACTACCGGTGCGGCAATATTGTAGTTTGCATATTCACACATCAGCAGGGACTCTATTTCCAGTTCGTTTATCCCAGGTCTTATTTCATCTGCAGCTTTTTTTACTATTTCTTCCGCCTTCCTGCTCAACCACCTGTATCTTTCAATCTCGCCGTCAGTCAGCGGATATTGCAGTTTGTAGAATATACCCGGTTTATAATCCATCCCCGGGAGAGCTGTATCCGACAGGACCTTTTTTCCCTCAAGCATATCTGTGACTGTTTGAGCAGGTGATTTTTCATACCATCTCAGATTAATAAGCTCAAAGTCCATCTCCCACAATTCTTCATCCATGATTCTACAGCCGTCCATGGTATTTGCCGCAAGATATCTTTTTCTATGGGTGATAACAGCAAAACACACTCCCGTTTCGGATGTATGTACTACACAGTTGTGGCCTCCGCAGGAGAACCAGGAAAAATTGTCCTGCCTGCCGATAACAGCAGCATCATACCCGTTTTTATCCAGGTACTCAAGTATCCGTTTTTCCTTTTCCACTATCTCTGCAAGTTCACGCTTCATCATGCCCTCCCTATCTCGTATAATTCAATCCATCATGCAAGTTTATCCTTTTTTCTCCCAAAGATGAACAAATTGGCGCTCATTCCAGCCATGACTTATAATACCGTAATTGCCAGGTCTGAGTTCTATCACTTTTGCTCCGGCATGATGCTCAAAGCGGTCGTCCAATAGATAGCGGTACCATGACAATCCTTTGGGATCGGCCTTTTTATATACCAGAAGCCTTGAACGGCTGCGGTAAGGCTGGAAAGGATCATGCTCCCCGCATAGGATTTCCGCTTCTCCGTCGCCGTCTATATCAACCAAGCTGATGGAATGGGGACACCGGACAGTGTCTATGATATGCATCTTCCACGGTTCATCTCTTTGGTTGCCCGGGTTCTCGAACCAGACAAGCCTCGCAAAAGGCGCTTCCTTTTTATCAAAGTCCAATATTTCTTCTCCGGCAACTATATCAGGCTTGCCGTCTCCATTAATATCACCCGCACATATCCTTGCAGCTTCGAAGCCGTTTGCGATGCATCGTGGAGTAAAGCTCCCGTCTCCTTTGTTCTCCAGTAAAAAAGCCCCGGCTACAATATCCAATCTCCCGTTGCCATTCATGTCAAAAGCCTTTATTTCCTCCCCATAGGCTATCCCGGCCAATGTTCTTTTAGGCCAGGGCTTCTTTGGGTCGTCAGGTATTTCAAAGATTTCCGGAAAATGGCCCTCTTCCTTTGCGCTGTGATACGAGGCAATAAGGGCTCCCCTGCCGCCTGGCAGCAGAGGGGCTGCAACAGTGCCGTGGGGCCATGACCCCGTTCCTTTTCCTATCATATGCTCTTCCCATTTTCCATTCTCAGGATCTACCGGCTTCAACCAGCAGAAATCACTTGACAGTCCGGCGTAAAAATCCTCGCAACCGGTATTGGTTTGTTTTGTACAAATAAGCTCCTTGCGGCCGTCCCCATCAATATCATAAAAGTTCACAGCCTGATATATTCCCGGTATTTCAAACCTCTCCCAGTCAGGATTCCCGTACCACCATCTGCCGCACACCACATCCTCCAAACCGTCCCCATTCACGTCCACCGCAAGTATGTCAGTCCCGGTGAGCGGTTTATCCCGGTCTATAAACCTGTGTTTGAAATCAAGTATGGGGGAAGGCTCCTTTCTCCGTTTCCAGATTTGAACTATCGGATGCTTCCATGACTTGCCCACAACCTCGGATTCCCCGTCCCTGTCAATATCAACAATCAAAGCCTGATGCGTACCGGCGCCTTTATATATGTTTTTCGGATCCCAGGTAAGTCCGCTGTCGCAGGTGGTATACTCAACAAGCCTGGCATCCCAGTTGTAAGGCTGCCCCCAACCGCCCTGTGCCATTTCTGCCAGGAATACATGGCGCCTGCCGCTTTCTTCATCCTTCCATGCCTGCAGTGAATGCGCGAAAATAAATCCATCTTCAATCGGGTGTTCTACCCATGAATTTTCAGGGTCTTCCAATATGCGGTTCTCGAACCAGGACAGATGTCCTTCCTTGTATTCGGATTCCACCGCCACAATGTCCATCCTCCCGCTGCCGACAATGTCGACAAGCGCCATCCGGCACATATCCCTGAAATCAGGTGCGTACACTTCTCTTTTCCAGTGTCCTGAATAAGGTCCCCCTTCGGGGCAGATGTACCAGTCAGGTCCCGAAACAATTTCAAGCCTGCCGTCGGCATCCAGGTCAGCGACCGCCAGTCCCTCCGTCAGATGTCCTTCCATTACTGCATGCTTTTCCCAATATGTATCTGTTCTTCCCTTATGCTTGTATAGAAAAATCCCGGGGGTTTTCGAATATGCGGCAACAGCCAGCATTTCCCTTTCACCGTCTCCGTCTATATCCGTAAAAAGTATGTCGTGAGGGTTTCCGGTGCAATGTGGATCAAGAATATGTGGCGTCCAGACGTCTTTAAGGCTTTTACCCGGTTTGAACCATAATATCTGGAATTCATATTCATCAGGAAACTGTTTTGCAGCAACTACCTCAAGTATTCCGTCTCCGTCGATATCTTCCAATGCCAGGCCGACATGAAAATAACCCGTATCTATAATACCCCGTTCAGGTATTTCGGGTATGTACCAGAATAATCCGCCATCGCCTCCGGTTATTATGATATTCCTCCCGTCGCCGTATATATCCCCGACAGCCAGGCTGTGCAGGTCTTCTGCCGGCGGCAGGGCATCAATGATTTTCATCTCCAGGTAATCCTTTTTTGTATACATTTCCAGCACCTCACTTTATGTCATGTACTCTGCAATATCTTGAATTCTTATTCTGCATTCATATATTCAATTTAATGTAACGCCTACGCCGGAATAAATCCGGCTTCGGCTTACGCAGGCCTACGCCTGCGCGCCACGCTTTCACGTGGCGATTGAACAACGTC
>VEPD01000496.1 GCA_012027035.1 Ruminiclostridium sp.
GACGTTGTTCAAACACCACGCGAAAGCGGGGTGCGCAGGCGTAGCCTGCGTGAGCTTATGCCGGATTCATTCCGGCATAAGCGTTTAACTAAATTTGAAAGCTGCTGATTGAATACAAGCCTATTTGGGAGGATAAAGGAGATGGATAAGATTAAATCCCTGTCATATGTCTATTATAAGCCCGGCGATGTACGCATTGAAGAAAAAGAGATAAGCTGCGGTCCTGCCGACCTTCTTGTAAAAGTCCATGCTTCAGCCAGGTGCGGGACAGATAAGACCATATTTTATAAAGGCCATTATAAAGTTGATTCAAACGCCCCAATAATATTAGGCCATGAATTAGTTGGTGAAATAGTCCATGTGGGAGAAAAAGTAAAAACTCTCACTGAAGGGATAGGGTATAAGGAAGGGCAAAAATTATCGAAGGAATATCTGAATTTTAAAATCGGCGAGAGGGTCACTTTTCAATCCAGGATAGCAAGGTATCAAAACGGCCTGCTGTTGCTGGACAATCCCATCACTATCTTAAGCTTCTATATTGACGGCGGATATTCCCAGTACATGAAAGTCACAAAAGAGCTTATCCAATCCGGTTCAGTATTACGCCTTTCCGATTCGGTATCCGATGAAGAAGGGGCTTTGATCGAACCGGCGGCATGCGCTCTGGAATCAATTTTTTCGACGCCGCATCCCGCAGGAGTGGACAGGAACGGGTATCATGTGTTCAGAAGCGGCGTCAGACAAGGCGGAAGTGCTTGCATCATCGGTTCAGGCAGCGTCAGTATGATCTATGCCCTATTATGTAAAATTGAAGGCAGCTCCAGGGTATCTATGATAGTACGGTCTCAAGCCAAAAAAGATGAAGTGCACCGTGCATTGGGAAAAGATATAAATGTAATCATCTCACCAAGCTATGATGACAGGCCTATAGAAGAGAAATTGGAGATAGAAGGCAAGCTTGTGGAAAAATTAAGGGATATGACAAACGGAGAATTATTTGACGACGTGATATCTGCCTGCCCGGGCGCAGACGCACAGAGACTCATGCTCAGGCTGTACAATCCGAACGGTTATGCCGTAGGCGCATGCTTCGGAGGCACCCATACCCTGGTTGACAGGGCGAATATTGATGCAAATCATTACTGTGCGGCAAAAACCGTGGGTTCAAGCGGGTGTTCCAATAAAGGCATGGAAAGGATAATAGCTTTGCTTGAATCGAAAAAACTGTCTTTGAAAGGCTTCACATCTTTAAAAAGATATACATTCGAAACCAACCCGAAAGAGTTTTTTACCACCACTGAAGGCGGGCTCAAACCTGTGCTTTATCCCTGGGGATAATTCAGGAGTTGAGAGTTGAGAGTTGAAAGCTTGGTGTTGAGGGTTATTGAAAGCAGGACTGATATGAAATATGCTGTTATGCCGCAAGCCGGTATGATAAAAATTGAAGAGAAGCCTGTACCGCCGATTGAAGATGATAAGGTGCTCATAAACGTAAAAATGTGCGGTATATGCGGTACTGACACGTTAATTCATAAAGGAATTTTGAATGTAAATTTCCCGTACAGCCCCGGCCATGAATATTCAGGGGTGGTTGTTGATACAGGCAAAAAAGTAAGCAGTATCAAAATCGGAGACCGGGTTACTGTAAACCCCAATCATGAGTGCGGCTTGTGCTATTTTTGCCGGTTGGGCTTTCCGAATCACTGTGAAAATCTGAAAAGGCCTGGTATAAAATCAAATGGCGGTTTTGCAGAATATGTTTCCGTGCCTGAAAAAATAGTATACCGTATTCCTGATAGTATTTCTTTCAGGAATGCAACTCTTATAGAACCGGTTTCCTGCGTACTTCACATGATAGACGAGGCATGCATTAAGCCGCGAGATGTTGTCGTAATTATAGGCGGAGGCACAATGGGGCTTATTTGTCTGCTGTTATGCGGGTATTATGGTGCACGTACCATAATATTAAGCGAACCCGTTGAATATAAAAGAGCGCTTGCAAAGCAACTGGGAGCTTTTTTGACATGTGACCCTGCAAAGGAATGCCTTTCATCCCGTGTAAAAGAAACTGACTTACATGGCGCGAATTTGGTGCTTGACAATGTCGGCAGCTCCAATACTGTTTTCGAGGGATATAAGTGCTTGGGGAAAAAGGGAAGGCTGCTCATCTCCGGATTGAATTCCGAAAAGGCAGAAATTCCAATCTCCGTACAGGATATTGTTAAAAATGAATTGACAATAAAAGGCGTGTTCCTTAATCCCAATACATTTTCCCGCTCAATTGAGTTATTGGGTATGAAGGTATTTCCATGGGATAATCTGTTTACACATGAAATACAGTTATCTGAAATTAACAGGGCTTTTGATATATCGGCAGAAGCGAAAGCGGTAAAAATCCTTGTCAATATAAATGAACGGGAATAAATAGTTACAATATTAATTAAGTCACTGAAAAGGGGGACTGAAATGCAAATATTTTTAGATACCGCAAATCTTCAAGAGATTTCAAAAGGAATAGAGGGAGGGTGTATATCAGGAGTAACAACCAATCCCACTATTATTTCAAAAGAGAATAAGCCACTGCAAAAATGCATTAGAGATATAAGTGCTCTTGATCCTGATCTGACAATCCTTGTAGAAGTTGTTTCATTGGAAGCAAAGGATATGATAAACGAAGCGCGGCAGTTATCCAGGCTCGCAAACAATATTATTGTCAAGATACCGATGACCTCGCAAGGTCTTGCATCAGTCCGTATCCTGTCGCAGGAAAATATAAGGACTGCTGTAACCCTGGTGTTCAGCTGTAATCAGGCAATAGCTGCAAGCTGTGCGGGGGCAGACTATATTGCACCGTTTGTAGGGCGCCTTGACGATATTAATGCAGATGGACTCAATCTGATTAAATCAATAAAGAAGGTATTTACGATACAAAATGCCGGAACAAAAATAATTTCTGCATCAATACGGACTCCACAGTCAGTTGCAGAATTATTTATTTCAGGATCTGATATTGTTACGGTGCCTGGGAATATACTTCAGGCAATGTACAAGCATCCGCTCACAGATTCCGGCTTGCAAAAATTTTCCGAGGACTGGTGTAAAGTCCCAAAGGAATTATAAAATATGTAAGGAGAAAGATATCATGCCGTTAATCAATGATTATCATGAGGTGAAAGAAGTTTATAAGGAAGCCGCGGGACTTGGCATCGGTTTACCTGTATTCTGCGCTGAAGACCGTGAAACACTGGAAGCTATCCTGGCAGCAGGCCTTGAAATGTCCAAAAGGACCGGTGTCGAAAACCTGCCTGTCATACCCGCATGGACGTCGCGGTATCCCGGAAGAGGGCAGATGACATTGCTCACTGCATGCGGCAACCCTATTATCGGTACAAAAATGATGTTTTCCGATTTAAATGCTTTTATGGATGAGACGAGTCCTTACCGGAAGCTTCGTGTATTGCCTCATCTGGATCATGCCTTCCCCTGGCTGGACGGCGATGTGCTTGAGATGTTTGCCGATGATTTTGCCTCAGTGATGTGCGATGCAAGTGCAAAACCTTTTGAAGACAACATTATGATCTCAGCTCAATATGTAGATAGGGTTA
>VEPD01000022.1 GCA_012027035.1 Ruminiclostridium sp.
CCAATTTATCCTCACAGAAATAGTGCGTTGAAGCATTCGCAATATTTCTGTGAGGCGCATAAATGCCGATTTAATAATGAAGTTTACGCTGTAGTACTATTCGATTCTTCTGATATTTGCACCTGCCTGTGCAAGCTTATCTTCTATTTTTTCGTAACCTCTTTCAATATGCTTTAAATCAGTGATTACAGTTTCTCCATCCGCCGCAAGTCCCGCCAGCACCAGCGCGGCCCCCCCTCTCAAATCACGGGCGGTTACATTTGCGCCGGTAAGCTGTTTTACTCCTTTTATAACTGCCATTCTTCCCTCAAGCTTTATATTGGCTCCCATTCTGGTAAGCTCCTCAACGTGCTTGTACCTGTTTTCAAAAACAGTCTCCACCATTATGCTGGTCCCACGTGCCACTGTAAGGGCCGCCACCATTTGCGCCTGCATGTCTGTAGGGAAACCCGGATATGGTAAGGTTCTTATGCTGTCAATACCTCTCAGTCTGGTTGGCCCCGAGATATGTAAAATGTTACCGCTTATGCCTATTCTGCACCCACATTCCCGTAAAATAGAAATTATGGAGCTAAGATGCTCATGTAATACATTTCTCAGGATAAGTTCTCCGCCCGTTATTCCTGCAGCCACCATATATGTACCGGCAACGATCCTGTCTGAAATAATTGTATGCTCAACATCGCTAAGCTTGCTTCCACCACCGCTTCCGCTTCCATTACCTTTGATTCTGATAATGCTGGTTCCTGCACCTGATACGTCTATTCCCAACCCGATCATATAATTCTGAAGATCATTTATCTCAGGCTCTTTGGCCGCATTTCTTATGTAGGTTTCACCTTCGGCAAAAACCGATGCAAGCATTATATTCTCAGTTGCTCCCACGCTGGGATAATCCAACTGGATATCACAGCCTCTCAATCTGTCTGCTTCACAGTAAATAAACCCCCGCTGGGCGTCATTCACCTTTGCACCCATGCTTCTCAAGGCCTTAAGGTGAAGATCAATGGGTCTGGGCCCTATTTCACAGCCACCTGAATGTGTAATCTTATGTATCATTTTAAAGCGCAATCCGCAAACTCTACTTCATTCTATCATTTCAAAATAGAGGTATCAATAAATGCCGCAAATATAATCAAAAATTATTAAGACTTTTTGTCAGTAACCTATTGCCATCCGAACAGTAGTTTGGTATAATTATGCCGCAAACATTTGTTCGGGAGGTCGATGTATATGGCGAAACAAGAAGTTTTGAACTTCATGGAATTAAAATATAATACCACAAAATAGCAGCAGTTGTACATACAAGCCTTATATGGTATAATATTGAAATCTGTTGAAAAATGAAAAATATTTTAAATTAGGGGGGAAATTAAATGGGCACAAATGGGTTGCAAAAGCTTATCGAGTATGAGGAGGAAAAAATAGGAGGGTTATTACTTGTTTATTTTATAATGCTGATAACGCTTGAAATATTTATAGGGATTATTGTTGCATTTCAAATGAATATGGTTTTCTTCTCCATCCCAATAGCAGGTACTATTATTTTAACATTAAATATTATATATATAGCTTCAATACTCTTTACAGCAATCTCCATATATAAAATTGAAAAGTATGCAATAAAAATTTCAAAAGTATTTTTAATTGTCAGACTGATTTTTTTAAATATTTGTTTTATAATCGTATTTGTCAATTTCCTTAATGGTTATGAAGGAATGAGTATTTCAGCAGAGGAAGCCCCAACTTTATTGAGCCTTATTATAAATTATTTGATGGGTCAGGTTATTTATACACTGGCTTTCAGTATATTATGGTATTTATATTTTAATAAGTCAAAAAAAATAAGAGATAATTACATGAGTGCAATTAAAGCTTATAAGTCATAGCTGAGCTTCAAAAAAAGCTTTCCATGATCAAGGATCCACGTCAGCCGAATTATCAAAAGTATATTGAATTTTATCAAAAATTGCATTAAAATGTAAAGAATGTTTTTTTTATTTTGTTGGGGGTTGATTTTTTTGGAGGTTCCAGCTAAACAAAAGAGAAATGCGATGATAATACCCGAGCCCGCATTTATCCTCGAATTCATAATATGGCTTGCATTTATCGGCGCTATGATGGTCAAATGCTTTTATTTTCAGTTTTCCACCAGATTGAACAGCAGGCCGTTTTTTACTCCCTTCAATACAAATATGCTTTTAGCTACGTTCACCTCGGTATTGCTTATTGTTGCTTTCACTTTTTTAATTTCCAATAAAAAAAGACTTATAGCTCTGGTTTGCATTAATTTTTTGCTTTCATTACTCCTGTTTGGCGATATCATTTACTTCAGGTATTATTACAATGCCTTGTCTGTTCCGGTTTTATATCAAATCGGTTTGGTAGGTTCCCTGAAAGAAAGTATTTTGAACCTCCTGCGAATTGAGGATCTTGTTTTTTTTATTGACATACCTGTGGTTATTGTATGTTTGCGTCTTTTCAAACAAGCATTCCATATGAAGATCACAAAAATAAATATATTAAAAAAGCTTGTGACGGCAGGATTGATTTTCGTTATTGGATTCGGCATCTTTCAATGGACATATGGCAAAACATCACCAGGCAGCTTCCCTTTTGACAACAACTACGTGTCAGATAGCCTGGGAGTACTGTATTTCCATTATTATGACATAAAAAATTTTGTGGTAGAACATTTTCTGACCGACAATTCATTGTCGGAAGAAGAACGCAGGAAAATTGACGAGTATTATAAGGGCAGACAAGCCGGAGAGGAAAAATACAGAGGTGCCGCGAAAGGTAAAAACCTTATTGTAGTGCAGCTTGAGGCTGTTCAACAATTTATGATAAACCGGAAGGTAAATGGAAAAGAAATCACCCCGAATTTAAACAGATTTATAAATGACAGCGCTTATTTCGATAACTTCTATTTTCAAACAGGGAATGGTAATACAGCAGACGCCGAATTCCTTACAAACACCTCATTGTACCCGACCAGTCAGGGATCGGCATATTTCAGGTTTCCTACAAATACATATGAATCAACTGCTAAATTATTAAAAAATCAGGGTTATAATACCTATGCAGCCCATGCAAACAACCCCAGCTTCTGGAACAGAACCGAAATGTACAAATCCCTTGGTTTTGACACCTTTATAAGCAACAAGAGCCTTGAAATAGACGATACTATCGGCTGGGGGCTGACTGATAAATCTTTTCTGAGGCAGTCTCTGGAAAAGATAGATACCGCAAAACCTTTTTACGGATTCTTCATTACATTGTCCAGCCATTATCCATTCGATTTTTTCAAAGGCTATGCAGGATTCTACGCCGGTAAATACGAGGATACCTTTTTGGGTAATTACATCAAAGCCGTCAGCTATGTAGATGAAGCTTTGGGTGGGTTTTTCAATGATCTGAAACGGCGCGGTTTGTACGATAATTCCGTAATCGTTGTTTACGGAGATCATGCGGCAATACAAAAATATCAATTTTACACTTTGAAAGAGTTGACTGGCTTCAATGATAATGAATTCAACTGGGTAAAGTTTCAAAAAACCCCGTGTTTCATACGCTTCCCCGGTATGGACAATACCGGGGTGAAGAAAATAACCGCCGGTGAAATCGATATACTGCCGACTATCGCCAATTTGATGGGTTTTGACGCCCCACACGCTTTAGGCAAGGACCTTTTCAACACTGACAGCGGCTATGCCGTACTTCGCGATTCTGCCGTGATAACCGATGATTTTACTTATACCGGCGGCTCGGACGGAAAAGTGTACGATAATTCAGGCGCCGAGCTTAACAAAAAGGATTACAAAGATATTATCAAAGAATACCAGAAACAACTGGACATATCGGATCTTATCTTACTGAAAGACGGATTGAAACCGTAACCCATTCAACGCAGATTCCCTATACTTCACGTGCATACTCCAGAATTCTTGCCATAGTCGACTCCCAGCATCTTTGAACTGCATCAAAATCCATATTGGGTATATAATACGTTTCCATGTGATCATGGATTGCCTTTGCCTGAGCTATGGTATCAATCCCCTTCTGAAGTAAGGCTTCAAATGTCTTTTCATTGTACTCAAGAGCAGCAGAGTAGCTTTGTAGCGCAGTTATATCCAAATATGAATTCAAATCAATTCTTTTAGATACTTCTTTTTCAATTTTATGATATTTGTTTTCAGTTGTAAAGGCTATACCCTTGTCAGGTATAACAAGATGCTCGAGTTTCGCCGGATTAAGCGGGCAGTAATAGGCTTCTGTATAAAAACCCCTTTCTATGGCAGCTGTTTTTATCTTTTCCAGCAGCCTGTCGGTTCCGGTACCGGCCCCGCCCATCACGGCACATATCTTTCCTGTTAATATGGTATCAAGAAAATTCTGCATGCCTTTTGGCGTCAAAGCGCTGGCAAACAGCTTTCTTTCATTACCTTCCTTTTCTGCAATAGCGTCAGATACAAAAAAATCATCTATCAGTCTTGCGGCTGCTGCATTTAGCTGAGCAAAGTCCATAGCCCATCCATTGATAACAGCCGTATCTTCGTAAATAGATGATGCAGCATTTATATAACGGTATGCTCTGGCAAAGAGCCTTCCCACTTCCTTATTATCTTTGAGTATGGCCTCCCTGTCGGCTCTCATTCCCTCTTCTTTCCAGAAATCTCCCAGGTGGATTATCTCATCTACGGCTCCGGGGTTTTTAGGATCGACGATATGAGGCGCTGTCCCGTCAATCATTGATATCCCAAGCTTTGGGACCACAATTCCGTCAAGGCTTTCATAATCGCTTGAACAGTGCATGAATTCAACATCGTAGCCCCTGTCAAACAATTCGAGCGCTGTTTTCCTCATGAATGTACTTTTCCCTACGCCCGGTCCGCCTTTTATGACAAAAATCCTCCTGGCCTCTTCCTGCAGTAATATGTAATTGTAGAAGCTGTAAAAACCCTTTGATGTATTGCCTCCCGGAAACATATGTCTGATCCTGCCTTTTTCCATCTGATTTCCTCCAATGAATTTATAATCACTGTTTAATATATTCACGGCTGATGTGAGTTGACTCAGTATTAATTGCCGATTAAAGTAAAAAATATTAATTGCATTTTAATATATAAAATATGGTATAATCTCTTTGTTTATAAGGAGTCAGGCGTATTGTATTGAATATAAGGAGTGTTTCATGGCAAAAGCATTTTTGGTAAAAGACAAGGAAAAAAGAACGGAGTACGGTCATCCATGGATATACAGAAGCGATATCCGGAACGTCGAAGGCAGCTATAATCCAGGCGATATTGTAGATATATACAGCAGCAGCAACAGATTTCTCGGCAGAGGCTACATAAATCTCAAATCCCAGATTGCCATAAGAATCATGACATATGAGCACGAAGAGATTGATTACGGATTTCTTTACAACAGGATTAAAAATGCATGGGAATACCGGCAAAGGGTTGCTGATCCGCTTAGCTGCAGGGTGGTTTTCGCTGAATCCGATTTTCTGCCCGCCCTGGTGGTGGATAAATTTAATGATATCCTGGTAGTTCAAACCACTTCCCTTGGCATTGAAAAATATAAATCCCAGATAGTAGACATCTTAAACGATCTTATAAAACCTTCGGGAATTTATGAAAGAAATGACATACCTGTCCGTGAACTTGAAGGTCTGGAACAAACCAAGGGCTTTTTGTCCAAAGAGTTTGATACCCGGGTTGAAATGACGGAAAACAGGATTAAATTTATGGTTGATGTGGAAAATGGACAAAAAACAGGTTATTTCCTTGATCAGAAGGAAAACCGCGCCGCTTTGAAACCATTTGTAAGGGATGCAAAGGTTCTTGACTGCTTCAGCCATACAGGTTCATTCGCCTTGCACGCAGCATATTACGGCGCTTCGGAAGTACTGGGCATAGATATTTCCGAGCATGCGGTAGAATTTGCATCCGCCAATGCGCAATTGAATGGTTTGGATGGCGTCTGCCGATTTGAGACTGCAAATACTTTTGACAGGCTTAGGGATTATTATGACAAAGGTGAAAAGTTTGATACCATAATACTTGACCCGCCCGCCTTCACAAAAACAAAAAACGCATTGGAAGGCGCTCTGAGAGGCTATAAGGAGATAAACCTGAGGGCAATGAAGATTATAAACAGCGGAGGTTTCCTTGTTACCTGCTCATGCTCGCACCATGTAGACTCTGAAATGTTTTTGGATATAGTATATAATGCGGCGATTGACTCAAAGCGCAAAGTACGCCTGGTGGAATACCGCTCTCAAGCGAAAGATCACCCTGTACTTCTGGCTTCGGAGGAGACAGAATATCTGAAATGCGCCATCTTGCAGGTTGTATGAATGCATGAGCTGAAAGCTGCTGAAAGTGTATTAATCGTCCCACAAAACAATTTCGCTGCCATATTTCCCAGCCAGTTTCAAAATTCGATTCCTATTTTCATTTTCTGCTTCATCCGCTACTATACCTGCAATACCTTTATAAATCCTCAGAGCATTTTCCAGTGTACTGGGATTTACAGTTTTGAGTATTAATGGGACTTTTATATAACTTTGAGCAATGTTAACGGTTCTTGCCAGCAGTTCGCCATTTCCAGCTGCGGCATCCGTATTTATCATTACAGCATCAAAACTCTCTGTAGACAAATCAAGAACCAAATCTTCAAGGTATGTAAAATCACCCTTGTTCAGTCTGTACAGCAGTTCATTATCTATTGATGTATCAAGCTTGCCGACAGATCCGGTTTTAAGTTCAGCAACAGGAAAAGTCCTTGTTCCCGAGGTTATTATTCCTCTCTCCCTCTTCTTTACCGGAACAGGCTCCATTTTGCCGACCGTGTCCCTGATTGCCTTTATATACTCGGGCGTAGTGCCACAGCAGCCACCGATCAGTCTTGCACCGTATTTTACATACCCGGCGGTCTGCTCGGCAAAGTTTTCTGCCGTTTCATGATAACATACCTTGCCGTCAATGACTTCAGGCAGTCCTGCGTTAGGTTTTACACTAAGGTAGCCGCCCCTGGCGTCGTGCATCTTTTTAACAATGTCCAGCATGTGTCCTGCGCCAAATGAACAGTTAACACCCGCCATATCAGCTCCCAGCGATAAAAGCACGGATACTGCGATAAACGGATCGTTACCCATCAAAGTCCGTCCATTGGCTTCATAAGCCATGGAGCAGATAACCGGCAGATTTGAGTTTTCTTTTGCAGCAAGAAGCGCCGCACGCATTTCTGCCACATCCGTGAAGGTTTCAAAATTGATAATGTCAACTCCGCCGTCGGTTACAGCTTTCACCTGCTCGCTGAATACTTCATACGCCTTTTCAAAGGTCAATTCACCGGAAGGCTCAAATAGCTGCCCGATAGGTCCGATGGATGCAGCAACAAGAGTATTATCCCCTGCTGTTTCCCTTGCAAGTTTGGCTCCCCAATAATTGATTTCATATGTTTTATCTCCAAGTGAGTATTTGTCAAGATGAATCCGATTTCCGGGAAAGGTGTTGGTCTGAATGACATCCGAACCTGCCTCCTTGTAGAGCCTGTAC
>VEPD01000367.1 GCA_012027035.1 Ruminiclostridium sp.
ATTTTTGCCATAAGTCATTGCCATACCAACATATTTTCCTTTCGTTACGCTATTCATATATCCCATATTATACAATAAAATGAGGTTTGCTGCAAAAGCGCTCCTAATACTACAGCGGCAATTTCATTATAATATCGGCATTCATGCGCCTTGCAGAATTAGTGCAAACGCTTCAATGCTCTAATTCTGCAAGGATAATCCGGTAATTGCCGCTGCAGTTCTAAATGAGTTTTTAAAATCTGCAATACGGTGCTTTTATTTTTTCATTCACTATGCTAATATTGTGGTTAGAACTTAAGCGATGAATTCAGTATTAGAAGTCATAAACAGTCAAGGATCAGAAATTTGAGGTTTAAAAGCATTGTTCGGATATATACTTCCGGAAAAGCCGGAGATGAAGATTAAGGAATATGAGCTGTTCAGGGCATACTATTGTGGTGTTTGCAAAGCTCTGGGCAGTAGGTCGGGCCAGCTAAAAAGGTTTTTGCTGAATTATGATTCTGCATTCCTTGCAGTACTGCTGACTGCTGTTGCCGGTGAAATACCGGTGATAAAAAGAGAGACCTGCGTAGCGCATCCTATTGTAAAAAGGCATGTTGTAAAAAGAACCGGAATAATTGACTACGCCTCAGACTTTAATGTATTGTTAGCGTATTATAATCTTGAGGACGACAGACAGGATGAAGGATCTGCCATATCCCTGGCTGGTACGGTCTTGTTGCGGCGAACTTTTAAGAAGTTGAAAAAGATATATTCCGAAAAATGTGATATAATTGAGAGCAGGCTCAGGGAGTTGAATAAACTGGAAAATGATCGCTGCGCATCAATGGATATGGCTGCCGAGCCATTCGCAAAGCTGATGGAGGAGGTTACGGCTTACGAGCCTCTGTGCAGGGAAAAGAAAACCTGCGATATATTGAGATGGATTGGTTACAATTTGGGAAAATGGATTTATATACTGGATGCATACGATGATATTGAAGATGATATTAAGCAAAAGAGTTATAATCCGCTTGTTTCACAATTTGGTTATGAAGATGGAGCTGCAGCCGGATTCAAAAAAAGGATCAGGGACAGGGTGGAGTTCACACTTACATATTCACTGGATCAGATAGCCAAGGCGTTTGAGTTGCTGGAAGTAAAAAACAATGCGGGAATATTGGAAAATATAATTTATATGGGCATGTTAAGAAAGACAGAAAAAATACTGGGAACGGGGAGTTGTAGAAAAGTTGAATAATCCGTATGAAGTGTTGGGAATCAGAGAAGGCGCAAGTGAGGAAGAAATAAAAAAGGCGTACAGGGAGCAGGTAAAAAAGTACCATCCCGACCAATATCAGGACAATCCGCTTTCAAGCCTTGCCGAAGAAAAGCTGAAGGAACTGAATGAAGCATATGATTATCTGATGAAAAATGCAGGTCCAAGGAAGGAATCTGCAAATTATGATACCGGAAGAAACTGGAACAATCAGGGGGATAATGATTTTTTCAACCAGGTAAGGGTTCATGTGAATTCCGGTAATATAAAAGTGGCGGAAGATATGCTCAACGGCTATTCCAACAGGACAGCGCCATGGTATTATCTGAAAGGTTTGATATTCATGCGCAAGGGCTGGTATGACGAAGCCTATTCCCATATACAGTCTGCCGTTAATATGGATCCGTCAAATTTTGAATATAGAAATGCTTTAAACAGGATGAATACTACAAATAACAATTATAGGGGAAATGCCTTTGGAAGAGGCTACAACCGGGGCGGGCCGGATTTGTGCACTGTCTGCCAATGCCTCTGGTGTTCCGACTGCTGCTGTGAATGCAGCGGCGGTGATCTTATCGATTGCTGTTGAATATGATTTGGAAACTTGCGCGGTAGTATCAGATAAGGCATTATTGGGAGGTCATTAAATGCCGGATAGCTCAAAAAAAACCTTCAGGATTGCTTTAGGCGGAATTCTTGGAGCAATGGCCGTCATATGTCTGTTTCTGGCAGCAGTGTTACCTACTGGCAGAATTTCGTTGTATGCTTTAAGCTCTTTTTTTATTTCAATAGTGGTAATTGAAAACGGTATAAAAGCAGGCTGGCTTTTTTATATTGCAACAACTTTACTGGCGGTCATTCTTGTACCCGACAAGCTGGAAATAATCCCTTATGCAATCTTTTTCGGAGCCTATGGGATTATCAAATGTCATATTGAAAAAATCGGCAAACTGATAATTGAATACATTGTAAAATTCGCTTATTTCAATTTATGCATGGCTGCAGCCATCCTGTTCATCAGACAGGTTTTTACGGAGAGTATGAAAATACAGCTGCCGTGGTGGCTGATAATAGCAGCTTTTGAAGTTATTTTCCTGATATATGACCTGGTATATACCATGCTCATCACCTATTACAAGGATAAGCTCAGGAAAAAGCTACATATGTAAACGTTATCGCTAATATTTACCGGTAGGGTTTTTTGCTTTTTGTAGAATTATTATGTAAACTACTTATACATTCTACAGGAGGCTTCGATGAAGTTATTCGTATCCTCTGTCTTAGTATCACTTACCCTTTGTTTTTTTGGTTACGATTGATATGGTGGTGGTAAGTAAATGATATAAAGGAGGATAACAAAAATGGCTGTCAGAAAAATAATAAAAATCGACGAGGATAAATGTAACGGATGCGGTCTGTGCATACCCAATTGCGTTGAAGGAGCGCTTCAGATAATCAATGGCAAGGCGAAGGTTGTTAAGGATTCCTACTGTGACGGATTAGGCG
>VEPD01000187.1 GCA_012027035.1 Ruminiclostridium sp.
CATTTCCGGCAGAAGCAGGCAACACCTGGGTAATGAAGCTGCGGAGACGAGAGTGGACTATATTTCAGACCATCTTGGAATAGATAAGTCCGAAGTGATTCAGATTATAAACCTTCTCCGTGAAGAAAGGATTTTAGCCGATGCCATAGATTTAACGGCCTTTATCAGGAGGAAGGAACATAAAAACCGTATACTTGATATTTTGAGGACCTATATGCATATTGAGAATTTTCTTCTTACTGTTGTTGAAAAGGAAGAGAAGACCTTTCATATAAAAGAGCTGAATGAACAGGCTGAAAGCTGCGGCTGTACAGATGTAACACCAAACAGGCTGAAAACCGTCCTTAATTTCTGGGCAATAAAAAATTTGATAAAAAAGCAGCAGGCATACAATTCTGTCAACCATATTGTGATCTTGGGCCTTTATGAAAGGAATATCCTGAAGGAAAAGCTGGAAAAGCGCCACGAACTGGCACAGTTCATATTGGAATATATTTATGACAAATGTAATATGAATGTGAAGGAGGATGAGAGTAATAATGAGGAAGTTCTTGCAGAGTTTTCAATCCTGGAATTAAAGGAGGAATTTGAAAGCAGACTTACGTTCTTTAATATTAAAGCTTCTTCTGAAGATATTGAAGATGCTATCTTCTACCTATCAAGAATAGACGCCTTGAAGATAGAAGGCGGTTTTTTGGTTGTATATAACGGTCTGACAATAGAGCGCCTTGAGCAGGATAACAGAAGAAAGTATAAGGCAGAGGATTATCAGAAGCTTAATCAGTTTTATGAAAACAAGATCCAGCAAATCCATATTGTCGGAGAATATGCCAGAAAAATGATCACTGACTATAAAGCGGCGCTGCAGTTCATTGACGATTATTTCAGGCTGAACTATTCTTCCTTTCTGAATAAATATTTCAAGGGCAGCCGGCAGAATGAAATAAAAAGGAATATTACCCCCGCCAAATTCAGACAGCTCTTTGGCGAGCTCTCACCAACCCAGTTAAAAATAATCAACGACAAGGAATCAAAGTATATAGTTGTGGCAGCCGGACCGGGAAGCGGAAAGACCAGGGTGCTGGTACACAAGCTGGCTTCGCTGCTGCTGATGGAGGACATCAAATATGAGCAGTTGCTGATGTTGACCTTTTCGAGGTCGGCAGCCACAGAATTCAAAAAACGTTTGCTGAAGCTTATAGAGGGTGCTGCCAATTTTGTTGAGATAAAAACCTTCCATTCTTATTGCTTTGACCTGCTTGGAAGGGTAGGTACCCTGCAAAAATCAGCGGACATAATAAAGGAAGCCGTCAGGAGAATCAAAAACGGCGAGGTTGAGACTGGAAGGATAACCAAAACAGTACTGGTAATTGATGAAGCCCAGGACATGGATGAGGATGAGTTTTCTCTGATAAACGCATTGATGGATCAGAATGAAGAAATGCGTGTGATTGCAGTTGGCGATGATGACCAGAACATTTTTGAATTCAGAGGCTCCAGCGCCAAATATTTACTGCAGATGATCAGGGAAAAAAATGCGGTAATGTATGAAATGGTCGAGAACTACCGCAGCAAACGAAATCTGGTGGATTTCTCAAACCAGTTTGTGAGAAGACTCTCAAAGCGCCTGAAAATAACCCGGATACATGCCGTTCAAAATGATACCGGCAGAATTAATCTGATACGCTACAGGAGCAGCAACCTTGTGATCCCACTGGTAAATGACCTCCTCACACAGGAGCTTTCCGGTACCACCTCTGTTTTGTGCAAAACCAACGAAGAGGCGCTTCATATAACCGGGCTTTTACTGAAAAACGGGTTACAGGCGAAGCTTATACAGACAAATGAAGGCTTCAGCTTGTATAACCTTGTTGAAGTCCGGTATTTTCTGGAGCAGCTCCAGCTATCGGGTGAAGGGTATACAATTGATGATGATACGTGGGATAAGGCAAAACGGAATTTATCTCAGATGTTTGCCGGCAGTACCAGCCTGGAACTTTGCAGCAATATTATCAGGGATTTTGAAGCTGTTAATCCAAAAAACAGATACAAAACGGATCTGGAAATTTTTATCCGGGAATCACAGTTGGAGGATTTCTATGGCGAGAATATTGAAACCATTTTCGTCTCTACCATTCATAAGACCAAAGGCAGGGAATTTGACAATGTCTTTCTGATGCTGGACCAGTATTATACCGATACTGACGAAGCCATCCGTTTGCTCTATGTAGCCCTGACAAGGGCTAAACGAAATCTGGCCATTCACTATAATGGAAGCTACCTTGATTCA
>VEPD01000305.1 GCA_012027035.1 Ruminiclostridium sp.
CCGGCTTTAATAATGTATAACACCGAAGCTTGCGTCGAAGCCTCTGTATAACCGGTGAATTCAGTCTTGCCGACCTTATCAAGACCGGCGGCAGACTCCTGTCCCCATGCGGAGGCTTCCCTGCTTTTCAAGGCTTCCCTCGCCTTTTTCTTCTGTTCCGCCATTTCCGCCTTAAAGCCTTCTTCGTCTATATCAAGACCGTTTTCTTCAGCTATTTCGCGGGTCAAGTCCAACGGAAAGCCAAAGGTATCATGGAGCTTGAAAATCATGCTTCCCGGCAGCCTTTTGCCGTTTTCGGCCTTGACTGAGGCCATAAACTCGTTCAATATGCTCAAGCCCTGGTCAATAGTCGCATCAAAGCGTTCTTCCTCCATCTTGATCACCTTGCGGATATAGTCGGCTTTCTCAGCGAGCTCGGGATAAGCGCTTTTGGATTCGTTTATTACTACAAGGGCAACATCGCACAGGAAGGCTTTGTCAATCCCCAGCAGTTTCCCATGCCTTGCGGCCCTCCTGAGAAGTCTTCTGAGAACATACCCTCTTCCCTCGTTTGAAGGCAGGATTCCGTCCGAAACCATCATGGTCGTGCTTCGTATGTGGTCGGTTATCACCCTGATGGAAACATCCGTTTTATAAGCATTACCATATTTTACCCCGGCAATGCTGCAAACATTATTCAATATATTTCTGATGGTATCCGCCTCAAAGAGACTGTTTACTCCCTGCATGATGCAGGCCAGGCGTTCCAGACCCATCCCTGTGTCAATGTTCTTTTTCTGCAGCCTGGTATATGTGCCATCCTCGCCCTTATTGAACTGGGTAAACACCAGGTTCCAGAACTCCATATACCTGTCGCAGTCGCAGCCGACTGCGCATCCGGGCTGTCCGCAGCCCTTGTCGGCTCCCCTGTCGAAATATATCTCGGAGCATGGGCCACAGGGACCTGTGCCGTGTTCCCAGAAATTATCCTTTTTCCCAAGCCTGACTATGCGGTCCGCCGGAAGTCCAATATTGTTTTTCCAGATATCATATGCTTCATCGTCTTCTTCATAAATAGAGGCAAAAAGCCTGTCAGCAGGGATTTCAAGATCCTTCGTCACAAATTCCCATGCCCATGGGATAGCCTCTTTTTTAAAATAATCGCCAAAAGAAAAATTGCCCAGCATCTCAAAAAACGTCCCGTGCCGTGCCGTCTTGCCAACATTCTCGATATCAGGAGTCCTGATACATTTCTGGCAGGTGGCGATGCGTTTTTTCGGAGGTTCCTCCTGGCCTGTGAAATAAGGCTTCAAAGGCGTCATTCCCGCGTTTATGAGCAGGATGCTCGGGTCATTGTGCGGTACAAGTGAAAAACTCGGCAAACGCAGATGATCCTTTCCTTCAAAAAACTTCAGGTATCTTTCTCTTATTTCATTCAGTCCCAATTTCTCCATGATCTCAACCTCATTATCCACTATTCTCATTTTTATATTTATTTATAATAAGTTATAATCATATTATATAAGTGCAAACTGTGTGTCAAGATGCAATAGCGTCTATAGCCTTTTTGGCGATAATCCTGATGATCGCATATACCGGCACGGCCAGCAGCATGCCGATAATACCGGAGAATTCACCGCCCACCAGCACTGCAAATATAGTTGTGACAGGGTGCATCCCAAGCTTGCTTTCTATTATTTTAGGTGAAATGTATGAGTTATCCAGCTGCTGAACCACTATAAAAACAATCACCGTCCACAAAAGCCTCAGGGGAGAGTCGGTTAAAGCTACCGCTACAGCCGGGATGGCGCCGATGTATGGACCGAAATAAGGAATAATATTTGCCAGGCCTCCCAGCATACCAAGAATAAGAGGATATTTCACTCCTGCTATCATTAAGCCGATGCTTTCAAGTATTCCTACTATAAGAGCAGTCAAAAGCTGCCCCTGGATAAAACCGGAAAGTACCGAATTGACCTCCTTGCCCAGACCGATCAGTATATTTCTGAAACGTCTGGGTACAAGAGAGAGAACCAACGCTTTAAAATGTTCGGGATCCTTGACAAAATAATAAGCAATTACCATCGCCACGGTAAGGTCGATCACTATCTTTATACTGTCAATAACAGAATCCAACAGTTTTTTCAAGGCTTCCGCCGCATAGTTTTGCGCAGCCTCGATCCCATTTTGCATTTCATTGAAAATGACTGTTTTGATCTCAGGAGACCACTTGCTGGACTTAAGCGCAATAATGATATTATCCACCATTTTTTGATACCCGGACACTATTTCAGGCAAGGTATTCAACAGCTCCTTGGTATTATTGACAAGCTCGGGAATAAAAAAGATACCTAACGCGGCCAGGGCCAGTATGAAAAACATATATACGGCAAGAATTGCAGCCGGTCTGGGTATTTTCCTTCTCTCCAGCTTGTCGGCAAGAGGCTTTACTATATATGTAAGAAGCACAGCTAAAAAAAAAGGGCTCGCAATTTTCCCTATTTTGACTCTGAATTTATAAAGTAAGTATACGGCAAATGCCATGATCACTAAAAGCAAAACATTCAATATGATTTTTTTCTTCCGCATGCCTGCCATAGTATCTCCTTGTTAATTTTAAAAGACCGGGTGTAAACACCCAGTCTTTACGAGGATTTGAGAGAATTATCTCCTGATACTACAACGAAGGTTACATTAATATACCGGCATTTATGCGCTCTGCAGGAATAATCGCAAACGCTTCAATGCGTTATTTCTACAGGGATAATTTAGAAACCTTCGTTGCAGTACTAACTAAAGCCGCCCGTCACCGGTGAAAATATGGTGACAGTCGGCATTTTGGAGCCTTACTTGTAAAATTTTACCTGAAAGCGTCAACTACATCGCTGATAATACCGCTTGACTTCCTCAAAAGCGTTCTTCCAGTTCTAAACATTTTCTTCCTGTTTCTGGGCCGCATCATATCATTGTTCATGATCATGCCGACTGATGCGACTAGTATGCTCCCTACCACCAAGCCTCTTGTGAAACCACCGCTCATAAAATCACTCCTTTCGAATCCATCTGATTAGTATATTTGGGTCGTTACAAATTTTATTTTTATTCTTATAAAATTATTTTTATATTTTATTTAACTTGTTCCTTATTCCCCCTCCTGTATTTTCCATTTCTTCCACTGCCTCTTTATCAACCAGGATATTTTCTTCGCCGAATTCCACTTTGCCAAATAACGGAAGAATCCTTCTGCCCTGCAAAATATCCTGAAGCAAACCGTCCGAGACTTCGAAGCCTTCAATGCGCCCTGCCTGCCAGTCGAAAATAACATCCTTTACTATTCCAAGCTCTTCGCCTGCCCTGGTAAATATCCGCAATCCCAGAATACTTCCCTCGTCTTTGAATTCAGCGGTATAAGCGGCTTTTCCCAGTGACTTGACACAGTCCGGACTGTCTATAATGACCGCATCATCTCCAAGATTCAAAATACTTTTAAGCTTGACGACTTTCTTTCTGATTTCAAGCCCCTTGTGTTCAAGGAGGAAAGCGCTGACTTCTCTGTTTTCGGGACAAAATATAATATCTTTTATCACACCGGTTTTTTTTCCATTTTTTACGCAGACCACCGGTAGGTTCAAAACCTCACTGTATCTGTGCAGCAACTCAATCTCCTCCATATAGATATATTATTTCATTCAAAATATAAAAAATACATGTTTTGAATTGACTTACATCCTGCATTCGTATAAAATTTATTAAACTATATTAAACCATATCAAATCAAGCTGAAAAACTTAGAGGTCAAATATGAAGAGAACTTACGGGAATATCGGCGTGCACATACCTGAAATAATGCTCCCCGCAAAAGGCAGCGACCTTTGCAAATGGGCTGTGGTAGCCTGTGACCAGTATACCTCCCAGCCTGATTACTGGGACGATGTGAAAAAAATAGTCGGCGGCAGTCCTTCCACTTTGTATCTGACCTTTCCGGAGATTTATTTAAAGGATGACGACAAGGATCAGCGAATAATCAATATAAACTCTGCAATGGACAAATACCTTAGCGAAGGTATTCTGGAGCTTCAAAAGCCCGGATTCATACTGCTGGACAGGAGCACCGGACATGCTGCTTCAAGAAAAGGCCTGATTATTGCGCTGGATCTCGAAAAGTATGATTATAACAAAGGCTCTCAAACGCTCATCAGGGCAACGGAAGGCACCGTTCTGGACCGTATTCCTCCCCGCGTCAGGATCCGCGAGCACGCAGCAATTGAGCTCCCACACATAATGGCGCTGATTGACGATCCGGGAAAAACTGTTGTGGAACCTCTTTTTGAAAAAACACATCAGTATGAAAAGGTTTATGATTTTGAGCTTATGAAAAACGGCGGACATATAAAAGGCTGGAAGATAGACAATGAGGAAAGCCTTGAAGCCATAGCCGCAGCCCTGGAAAAGCTGGCACAGCCTGAAGCTTTCCACAGTAAATACGGCGCCGGCTCAGACAAGGGAGTGCTGCTTTTTGCTGTAGGAGACGGCAATCATTCACTTGCCACTGCCAAAGCCCACTGGGAAAATTTAAAGGCTTCTTCCGGACAGGACATAATGAATACCCACCCTGCAAGATATGCATTGGTTGAGATTGTAAACGTGCATGATGACGGCATCATCTTTGAGCCGATTCACAGGGTGCTGTTCGGCGTCGGCGGAGCTGCGGTCCTTGACGAATTTGTGAAGTGTTTTGAGACGGAAGGCGAGTCGTCAGGGACGGTCCCGTCGGCTTGTAAGGCGGAATACATGCTGCTGGACTCGGAAGCGGCCATTGCAAATGCAGTCGAAAATGTCAGATGTGATAAGAGCACCCATGCAATCCCCTTCGTCCTTGAAGGCGTCTACGGCCTGCTGCTTGTGAAGAATCCCGCTCACAACCTGGAAGTGGGCACCCTCCAGGCTGCACTCGACAAGCTGGCAAAAAATCACAGGCATATGGAAATTGACTATATCCACGGCGACCGGGAAGTTACGGAGCTGAGCTCCAGGCGCGGCAATATGGGCTTTTATCTTCCGTCCATGGACAAGCATGACCTCTTTAAGACAGTAATACTGGAAGGAGTCCTCCCGAGAAAGACCTTTTCCATGGGCGAAGCCGATGAGAAGAGATTTTACCTGGAGTGCAGAAAAATAGTATAACCATAATGTCCAGCCGGTTGGGGACGGCTCTACTTTGGTCTGCCCATAAAAAACCGTTCCTTTTTTGATGTAGCCGGATCAAGCTCAACTTTGAGAATTTCCTTCAGATAAAGAATGTGCACCCTGTCATAGCCGACTCTGTAAATATCTGACCTGACACCCTCAATTACAAGATCCCTGGCGCTTGCGACATGCTCGGGAATAATCCTCCACTGCGGCGCTCCCTGATTTTTCGCATTTTCATACCGGGTATATTCGTCTTCAAAATAATCCTTCATATATAAATAAGACCAGCCGCCATCTACTTTTCCGTCAAATACGACAAATTTGTCAAACTCCATTATCAGAAACCCTGCCGCCTCATCAGCGACAATGCGCTGCATCCTGTCAAAATATCCCGCCCAAATCTTATATCTTTTGCTCTCACGTCCGAAATGCGCCTCAATTCTTTTCAAATCCTGCCAGGCAACGAATTTGGCAATTCTTCTGTCATCCAGCCTCTGCCACAATTCTCCGCCGTTTTCGGGAATGCCCCATCTGCTGACAACCATACGGTTTACTGTGTCAAAATATTGGATTGTCTTCAGCTTGTCAAGATAAACAGAAAATACTGCTGCCGCACTGTCAAGGTCGTCTCCGTTCATATGCCTCAGCAGCGGCTCCCTGTTATTTACAAAGCCATCGGCTTCACATCCGGTAAAGAAAAGCTCACGCAGCTTTTGCGCAAAAATACTGTTTTCCAGAATGGCATACCTGCGGAAGAAGCTTCCCAGATCGGATTTTTCTTCAATTAACAATATTTCGCCTTTTTCAGGAAGAGAACCTGCCAAATTTATAGTTCTACCCAGGAAAGAAGCTGCAAATTCATCGGGATATTCCGCCTTCATGAATTCCGACAATACCTGTGCAGCATTTAAAAGACCTGCATTAAAAAAATTATCCTGCAGCATGATCCAGCAAAGATTGTAAAGCTTTTTTCTGAATCTCAGCTTGATTATACCTTCCAGCACTTCTATTTTTGAATCTGCCGGATCTTTCATTATTTTAATAATCAACTCAAGTTCGCTGCCCTTTAATGTTTTAACGAACTCCTGAAGATTGTTATCATTTACAGTTTCAAGCCTTGCTGACAAAGCCGCGATTCTCTCTCCGGTGTCATTTACTGCAAATTCTTCAAGAAAAGGGAATGCAGTTCTGATTTCCGAAAGCATTTCAACGAATCTGACAGGCTCATATTCGAACCTGAATTCCATGTTGACCTCCACTACCGTCCCCATTATACCGAGTACTGGTGAAAATATAACTTCCGCTATAAATTTCTGCAAACGCAGTCCCTCCGGCCAGCATTTGCAGAAAAATCGGAAGTAATATTTTCAGTACTCCTGAGTACACCGCCCAGGTACTATTCATTCCCGCCTTTGATAACTTCCTGCATCTGATCCATCAGCCTGTCATATTTAAGCATGAAAACCAGCTCGACCCTTCTGGACAGATTCCTGTTGACAACGCCATCAACCATGATCGGCTTGCTGAATGACTTGCCGCTTATTGCCATCAGATTTTCGGCGTCAGTACCGTCCTTAAGCTTTGTCAATTTGTTGGTGATTAAATAACCGACCACCGAATATGACCTGTTCTGGGACAGAGCAAGATTATAAAGATATGTCCCGCCATCATCCGCATGTCCGTTAACAACTATCTGATCAATATATTCCCTGTACTTTTCGCTCATGACAACATCCAGATATGCCGGCATCAGCTTTTTCAGATACTTCTCGCCTTCAGGTTTCAAATTGACGCTGTTGACGTCAAAAAGAACAGCTTCACCAAATCTGACACTTCCGGTCTCCTTATCAATATCCGCGCTTATGCCAAGATTTGCAAAACTTTTTGACAGTTCGTCGATAATACCGTCCCTGATGCCCGACAATCCCTTCAATGCTTCGTTTTGCGCATCCAGCCTGGCTTCCTTTGCCTTCAATTCCGCCAGGTATGACTCATCCACTTTACCTGTCGGCTGCTGGTCCGGCTGCTGTGCAGCACTTTGAGGCGTATTCCTGAAAAATATAAAGCCCGTAACCAATACGACCAGCAATACCAGCATGAATGCCGCCAGCATGTTTGAAACAGGTATCCAATAATTCGTTTCTTCACTATCTTCTTTGATATCGCCAAAGCGTCTCATTTATCCATCTCCCGATTGCTTTCCCCATTTTTGCCTATTGCCCCGATTATCGCCGGCAGGTCTTCTATGGCGTCCCTTACGTCGGTTATGACGTGGCCGAATCTGCCGCAAATCTCGCTCAAACCGCCATCAAAGGTGTTCAATGTGTTCACAACTCCGGTATGCAGCTGCTGGCCGAATTCCTTCACTGAGCTTTCCAGCTTGCCGTTAAGCTCATTTACTTCCTCGGAAAGGCCTTTGGCATAGAGGCTGATATCCCTGACCTGGTCATCCATACTGTCGAAAAGCGTTTTCATATTGGAGGACATGCCTTCCACAGTACTGCTCATCGATTTATCCATTCTATCAAAGGCAAGGGAGGTAATATCATTAAACCTGGAAAAGGCTGCATCCAGTTGAACATTCAAGTCCTCCATCAGTCTGCGCACCTGGCTGTCCATCATTTCCAGGTATTCGCGGTTTTCCTCCTGCATGGCCGTACGCTGTTCGTTCAGCCCATCAAGAGATTGTTTGTCCGATTCCAGCACTTCCCGGAGCCCGTCATTGAACAAAGCCATTTTCTCCACGCTTTCAACCATGGAGGTATTGATATCCTTCACCTGCTTATGATATTCGCTTACCACATTCAGGACGGCAGCCGTCTCTGTGTTTATCATTTTCTGCGCATCGGCATTTTTCAGTATCTCTTCCATCAGCTTGTTGAGGTTTTGCTCAGTTTTGGTCTGACGGTCAAGCATTCCCTGAATATTTCTGCCAAGCGTCTGAAACTGGACGCCCATGGTAGTATTAAGCTTTTCAATAAAGGAATCCGCCATTACCTGCATGCCTTTTGTCTGGGTATCAAGAGCTACCTGGGAAATCTGATTGAGCATGTCGCTCATTGTTTTTATTGACGGTGCGATCTGATTTCTAACAGCATCCTCAAAGGTTTTGCTCAGTGAAGGCGCCATATTTTTTCCAACGAAGTCTGAAAGCTGTGATGAAATAACTGTTCCAAGCTTTTGCAATCCTTCGGTCTGGCTGCGCTGTTCACTTATGAGAAGCTCGAGGCTCATGGAATCATTAGCCATCGGCACTTTGCGGGCTGCAAGGTTCAGGAACCTGCCCATCTGTGCAACTGCCGACTGATATATATGCCTGTCAAACAACTGAAAAACAATGGATAAGATAATGGCTGCAATGGATATGCTGAAAGCAGAAGCGGCAACATTCAAAAGACGTCCGATGTTTTCCTGGGCCGCAGTGCCGGAAGCTGTAAGATCAATACCGGGCAGCCCCGCCGTAATTCCCAGAAACGTACCCAGAATACCTATCATTGCAAGCATGCCTGGAATTACCTCCGCCCTTTTTCTGCTGGCGGGTATCACAAGGGCGGTATGCAAACCGAAATACTCGCTGATATCAGGAGTCTTGTCCTTATTGGCCAAAGTGCGGAAATCCTCATAGTAATAGGACCAGATATCCCTGATCGGCTTGAAGATTCTTCCGCTGAATAACCCATCAAGTTTTTTCATATTGTCGATTCCTGTACCCCTTATCATCTCTGCTTCCCTGCACAGACGGGAAAAGGAATTTCTGATGCGTGCAAGCTTTGCAATATCATATTTTATGAACCAGTAAACAGCCAGAATTATTAAAAAAGCAATTATAATATCATTAAAATTATTCCCAAGCAGGTTGGAAAAATTGCTGATAAGTTTGTTGAACAAAACATTCACCCCTCTAAAAATACTATTGGTATAATTCTACGCCGGCGGAAATAACTCCTGCAAATACCTGCATATTAATAAGAATCGGATAATTTATATTATAATGCTAATGAAATATCATTTCAAGAATTTATCTATATTGAATGAAATTTATCTGGCAATAATGCAAAAAAACCCTAAAATAGCAATAGGCTGACAATTAATTGTCAGCCTATTTATATTGAATTCCAGAAATTTGCTGTTATGTGGCAGGAGTAGGAGTTGGCGTCGGTGTTGCTGTTGCCGTCGGTGTCGGTGTGGCTGTCGGTGTGGCTGATGGCGTAGGCGAAGGTGTTGCTTCATCCTCATCATCATCCTTATCCTTATCCTTATCCTTATCCTTAACCTCATCCTCATCTTCATCATCTACTACCACTCCTTCCAGGTC
>VEPD01000421.1 GCA_012027035.1 Ruminiclostridium sp.
ACATTTTCACTCATTTAATCCACTCCTTATCTGTGACAGAGGACGTTTCCTTGTCACGTAAAGTTTCCCACAGTCTTGCTTTTATGTTATGCTCAGTTGCCTGGGCTAGCGCTGGCGGTGCCGCTTTGTCCAGGGACACTGTGCCGGTTTTTGGACGGAAGAAAGGAAATATCTAATGTTCTGATTATGTGCGCGACGCGGTTTTTCAATTCCGCCAGCAGTGCTTCCGGCATGGCAAGGCCCTCCTGTTCTTAGAATCTGTATCCATAGCGTGGAAAAGACGTATATCCCTATCACTCTACACTCAATCTACTTTCGGACAAACTTCATTGACATAATCCCAGTACTCTCCAGGCGTCTTCTCTTTTGGATAAACCATCAGTTCAGCTGTTTTTGCAATTTCTCGTATTTTATTTTCCAATATTGGCTGAAGACAATTAGGTACATGGCTTGCATTAACCCTATGTATTAATACACATTCAAAACATTTGCCGTGCCACTCACATTTTTCTTTCGGGCAGGTGCATTTGGCATGTTCATCTGATTTAACCATAGCCCGAAGTTTTTTAACAACCTCAACAAACTGCTCTTTCTCCATCTTTTACATCCCCTTTTAACTTTCAAACTCCTTGCACACTTTCTCGCTAACCGATTTCCTCTTATTCATATAAATCCGATATTATTCATCCGTGTAACTCCTTCCGTTGTTATCGAAATGCTCCATATGCAGTTCCATACAAAAACCCCGCAAAATCACATTTAAGTGACTCCGCGGGGTATTTCCCACGTGTAGGGCTTCCGCGCCCCTATGCAGCTTAAGCAACCTGCTATTATGCACACTCACTATTTTGGAATATTATGACACATCAGGCTTGGCTTTGTCAAGAATTTTTGCAAACTTATATGAACCTGTTCCCTTGCCAAAATTTACTCCGCCCAGCCTCCCAGATATTCTTCCGGCAATATACCCTTCCATATTCCCACCGCCTATAATAAACTCTTCTCAAACCGGCTGCTTAACTCACCTTCAAATACCGCATCCACGCTTCCGGTCATTAATATATGTCCGTTTTCACTAATCTCTACCTCAATTACTCCACCAGTCATATATACCTTTATGCATCTGTCGACAAGTCCAAGCTTGAAAGCTGCCGATGCTGCCGCACAACTGCTGCTTCCGGAGGCCAGTGTGTACCCCGCGCCTCTTTCCCAGATTTCAATGCGGATATTGTTCCTGTCGATAACCTCCATAAACTGTACATTGATCCTATCCGGAAAGAGCCCATTATTCTCCAGAAGCGGTCCCAGTTCTTTAGCCGTTTCTTTTGAAATTCCTGGCATTTCTACAACACAATGCGGATTACCTATGGTCAAGCAAGTACACCACATTTCCTTCCTGTTTACAGCCATCCGTTCTCTTATAACCTCGCGTTCAGCGCCTCTTACAGGTATATCGCTGCTCAAGAAACTTACAGTTCCCATATCAACCTTTATACGCGAATTTTCACTGTCCAGTATGAAAATATGTACGATACCTCCTTTTGTAATAATGTCAAATTCTGAACCTTCAACATATCCATGTTCCTTGAGATAACAGGCGAATATTCTTATTCCATTTCCACTTTTTTCAGCTTCACTCCCGTCAGGATTAAATATCCTCAAGCTTATCCTGCCATCCATGAATTCCGGGCCATAGAGTATACCATCGGAGCCTACCCCGTAATTTCTGTCACATATCCTTTTGATATTCTCTGCATTTAGATTGGCTTGGCATATTAATGGGTCTATAACTATATAATCATTACCTAATGCAGAGTATTTGCAGAATTTCAAGCCCATCCAAAATCCCTCCTCATCCATCCTGATAGATCAGGTTAACTCTCCGTACAATAAGTCTTCGTAAGTTTCTTTTTGCCGGATGATTTTGAATCCGGCGCCATCAACCAATACTTCCACCGGCAATGAATGCGAGTTGTAATGTGAAGCAAGTACAATACCATAAGCCCCCGTGTCGGTCACAGCCAGAAGGTCATCCTGATAAACCTCCTCCAGAAGGCATTTTTTTCCAAGAAAATCGGTACTTTCACATATCGGTCCCACAACATCGGCTTTTATCCTGACATCCGACTTTTTCCTTACAGGAATAATACTGTGGTATCCCCCGTACAAAGGCGGTCTTATCAAGTGGTGCATACCGGTATCGACAATAACAAACCTTTTGCCATAGAGGTTATCTTTTACATATTGCACTCTGGCAACTAATATACCTGCCTGAGCGGTAAGAAACCTTCCCGGTTCCAGTATGAATGTAATGCCTGGAATGTCTATAAAAGACTCTGTTATCAAAGATGCATACTCCTGAACGGAAACAGCTTGCTGTTCTTCTTTATATGAAATCCCCAACCCGCCTCCGACATCAACATATCTTATATCAATGTTTTCATCTTTTAATTGCTTTACGTATCCGGCAATAATCTTCATCGCTTCGCCGTAAGGTTTCGGGTTCAATAACTGAGAGCCTAGATGCACGTCAATTCCACAAACTTCAATATTGCTCATTTTACTTGCCAGCCTGAATATATCGATAACTTTTCCACTGTCAATTCCAAACTTGTTTTCCTTCATGCCAGTAGTTATGTAGGGATGTGTTTTTGCATCAACACCCGGATTCACACGAATTGAGACGGGAGCCTTGTTGTTTAAGGAACTGCCGATGCGGTTTATTCTCTCCAACTCCTGCTCAGATTCTACGTTGAACATTAAAATACCGGCATTGATTGATTCCGTAATTTCCCTGGAAGTTTTGCCGACTCCTGAATATACGATTTTGCGGGGATCAACACTTGCTTTTAAAGCCCTGTACAGCTCACCCCCGGATACTATATCCAATCCGCAGCCTTCATTAACAAATATTTTGATAATATTGGTGTTATGGCAAGCTTTTATGGAATAGCATATGATTGCAGAATAATCCTTAAAAGCATCCTTCAATTGCTTCAGTTGATCAATAAAACTGCTCTTGCTGTATATATAAGCAGGCGTGCCAACTTCATTAATAATTTTTTCTACCATTACGCCTTCTACCATGAGGTTATTCTTTTCATAATAAATATGCGGCGCCCTGATCATTCACCTTTACCTCCTTCAAGCTCTGCAAGCCTGATTTCATTTTTCAGTGAATCTTTTATCAATTCAACCAACGGTTTGTTTTTTGAAAAAAGGCATGTATCATCGTCATTACCCGAGATATTCCCGGTAAGTACATGTGAAGAATCTGCAATCAGCCTTATCTGCCCTGATTGTTTGGTTATCCTATGTACGACAACCCCTTCAAGGCCAAAGTCTCCCGAGACAATTGCTACCACCTTCAATCCTCTTCCCGCAGCCCTTTCCAATTCCTCTTTTAAAAACGGGAGTTCCTTTTCGGTCATGGAAACATAAACTCTTTCCTTTGCACTGCTAATGATATTCCGTATCTTATCAACGATATGTCTGAATCCCGTTATTGTAATGTAAGGCTCAGATGGCCTACGGCTTTGAGGGCACTCATGTTTTATATTTTCTGTTACTTCTTTCATATGAAAAAATACATTTTCACAATATTCATCTACCGGTACTGCAGTATAATGCTGCACCGAACCCTCAACAGCATAGGCTCCCCCCTTATCAACAAGTCCCGAAAGCGCCTGATAAGCATTCGCCCTTGGTACTCCGGTAATCTTGGCAGCTTCATATCCGGTAAGTTCTCCCTCTCTGCAAAGGGCTATATAAAGCTCAGACTCATGCCGTGTAAGTCCTGTTATCATATGGTATTCCACAAGGTTCAAATAACCACCTCATCGCTTAGTAGTTTTAATTACTACTACTATATAACAATCCTTAATCTTTTGTCAATAAGTTCCTTTATAATATCTTACCAGAACAGAGGCTTGTAAACTTATGTCAAGTATAGGCAAATACTACATGATAGCCTTCTACCCTCACATGCCTCTGGCTTCCGGGAGAATTTCCAGAATTTAACCTCCGTATATACTTTTGCGTATATGGACATACCGCAATACATACTCCGCATGTTCCTTCTGTCAAACCAAATGGTTGACCACGTTTTATTACTGCTAC
>VEPD01000170.1 GCA_012027035.1 Ruminiclostridium sp.
CCCTTTACTGAGATATTGAAAAAAATTCTATTCAATTTATATAGCCTTTTAGGGGTCCATGTCAACTCTATCTGTGCAGTCCAATCAAAAACTCAGACACTGCCGGAGGAATAGCAGACCTATTTCCAGCCACTTCATATATAAAACCTAACCTCCGGAATCTGTTTAAAAAGCCTATCCAGAGTATAGACACAAGCGTCATTGTTTGCCGCAACGACCGCAATTATTATATCTGAGACAGGTACTGAATAACCTGACTTTCTAAGCTTGAAAGATATTTGCCCGGCCTTTTTCCAATCATTGATTCCACACTCCAGATAGGAAAGTGCATCAATATGGTCCGACAGCTGCTTAAGCTCCCTTTCTGTCCTGACCCCCTGAAGAAGTTCTGTAATTATCGGTCCGGTTATGAAAATATTATTGCTGCTCATTTCGGTATCAATAATCCCGGTAATATCAGGATTGTTTCCGAGATATTCAATCCATACCGATGTATCTACTAAAATCCTATTTCTCGTCATTTTCCAGGCTCCTTAGTTTATCTACGGAATTGGTGTCGAATTGGATTTTACCTTTCAGTTGTTTGAAAGCTTCAAGCTTTTTCATTTTTATCGCATCCCTGAGAGCGTTTTCTACTGCTTTGGACCTGTTCCCAGTCTGGTATATTGCTTCGGCTTCCTTTATTAAATCCCCGGATATGTTCAATGTAGTGCGCATTTTATGCATCAACTCCTTCATACATATTATACACCAAAATTATTCAACAAATCAAAGATTTTATGACCCGAAAATATTAAAATATAGAAAAATCTATCGCAATCCATAATGCTTTAAAACTTGCAAATCAATAAAATGAGTTTTATAATAAATTGGATGGATTATAAAAGGCTTGATGTGAGGTAAATATGGCAAAGGTTACTTTTGACGAAGAGAGATGCAAGGGCTGCAGGCTGTGCATTACGGCCTGTCCCAAAAAAATAGTGGTTATGGATTCCGAAAAGCTCAATATGAAAGGCTTTCATCCGGCAGGGGTCATTGAGATGGAAAAATGCATCGGATGCGGTTTTTGTGCAATTATATGCCCTGATTGTGTAATCGAAGTAGAGAAATAGGAGGATCCGGTATGGGGGAAAAATTACTTATGAAAGGCAATGAGGTCATTGCAGAAGCTGCTTTGAGAGCGGGCTGCAGATACTATTTCGGCTATCCGATCACGCCGCAGACCGAAATTGCCCATTATTTTGCAAAAAAAATGCCGTCATACGGCGGTACTTTTGTACAGGCTGAGAGTGAAATTGCAGCTATCAGCATGGTATATGGTGCGGCAGGCGCCGGCGCAAGGGTCATGACTTCGTCGTCAAGCCCGGGGATCAGCCTGAAGCAGGAAGGTATTTCTTATGCATCCTGTGCTGAGGTGCCTGCTGTAATTGTAAATATAGTCAGATGCGGGCCCGGCCTTGGCGGTATTATGCCTGCGCAGTGCGATTATTTTCAGGCTGTGAAGGGCGGAGGCCACGGAGATTATAAAATGGTTGTATTGGCCCCCTGCAGCGTTCAGGAGCTTTATGAGCTTACCGTTGAAGCATTCAATATTTCAGATAGATACAGGGTGCTCACCATGATCATGGGGGACGGTATTCTGGGGCAGATGATGGAGGCTGTGGAGTTTAAAGACAAAGAGTTCATTGAAAAGACCGACAAAAGCTGGGCTGTAGTTGGAACCGGCATGAAAAGACAAC
>VEPD01000302.1 GCA_012027035.1 Ruminiclostridium sp.
GAGAAACCTCCGCATGGGGACAGGAGTCAGCCGCCGGTCTTGATAAGGACGGCAGGACTGAATTTACCGGTTATACAGAGACTTTGACACAAGCTTCGGCGCTATACATTATAAAAGACGGTGAACCGGTAGAAAATGCCCAGGAGGGCGATGAAATCACCGTAATACTTGACAGGACGCCCTTTTACGCGGAAAGCGGAGGCCAGACAGGCGACGCCGGCGTCATAGAAGCTGCGGATGGCGCTGTAAGAGTGAGCGACTGCAAAAAAACGCATGAGGGGAAGTACCTTCATGTAGGTATTGTAGAAAAAGGTATTATTGAAAAAGCTTCGACCGTGACTGCCAGAGTAGATACCGGGAGGAGGCTGGCGACAGCCCGGAACCACACGGTAACGCATCTTATCCAAAAGGCGCTGCAGAATGCGCTGGGGAATCATGTTACGCAGGCCGGATCGCTGGGCGGACCCGACAGGCTGAGATTTGACTTCAACCATTTTTCCGCCATGACCCGTGAGGAATTGAAGAGTGTTGAGAGGGAAGTCAATGCAAAAATACTTGAAAGCATCCCTGTGACAATCAGGGAAATGCCTGTGGACGAAGCCCGTAAGGAAGGCGCGATGGCGCTGTTCGGCGAAAAGTACGGAAATATTGTAAGAGTTGTCAGGATAGGTGATTACAGCATTGAATTGTGCGGCGGCACGCATCTTGCCTCCACCTCGCAGGCCGGACTTGTAAAGCTGCTGGGAGAAAGCGGTGTAGCCGCCGGTGTAAGAAGGCTTGAGGCTCTGACCGGAGAAGGAGCCATACAGTATTTCAACGAAAGGGAAGATATACTGAATACTGTTGCTGCGGTGTTAAAATCAAACCCGCAGGATAGTGTCAGAAAAATTGAGATATTAAATGCCGACCTTAAAAATGCAGGCAGGGAAATAGAGAAACTGAGAAGCAAGCTGGTAAGTGGGTCTGTAGATGAGGTATTATCGAGCGCAGTTGATGTGAAAGGAATTAAAGTTGTTGCAGCAAGATTCGATCAATTGGATATGGAAGCCCTGAGAAATACGGGAGATATGCTCAAAAACAAACTGGGCAGCGGAGTGGTCATACTTGCTTCAGGGCTGGGCGAAAAGGTGAGCTTTGTTGTAATGGCATCTACGGATGCTGTCCAGCGCGGCGCTCATGCGGGGAATATTGTCCGCGAAGCTGCAAAGGTTGCCGGCGGCGGAGGAGGAGGACGTCCAGACATGGCGCAGGCCGGCGGGAAAGACGTCTCAAAAATTGACGAAGCTTTGAAGCTGGCTGTAAAAGTGGCCGGCGAACAGATAAAGTGACAGCTGATGGCAGCTTTATAAAATTTTGGACATTGAATATAGCGAAAGGGGAATATATATCAATATGGATAACTGTATATTCTGTAAGATAATAAACCGCCAGATACCGGCAGCAGTGGTGTATGAGGATGACAGGGTGATTGCTTTCAACGATATAAATCCGGTTGCGCCTGTTCATGTGATCATCATACCAAAAGAGCATATTGCATCGGCAAACGATCTGACAGCTGGAAATTCGGACATACTGTCGGACGTCTTCCTGGCTGCGCAAAAAATTGCTGAAAAGACGGGCATAGCCGCGAAGGGCTACAGGCTTATCAACAACTGCGGAGCAGATGCGGGGCAGACCGTGTTTCACATGCATTTTCACCTGCTTGGCGGCGTGGTGCTGGGGCCCAAGATTATTTAAAGGCGCTGGAAACCCATCCCCTTGCCCTGCTGCCGGTCAAAGATTTTTTATTCTATTGACTTTAATTTGCCAAGTAATATATAATATAGTGTGTGCTATATTTAGCTTGTTCCCAGAAGTTTATGCAGCAACGGATGTAGTTTAGTCCTGGCACAATTGCTACCATCGAGGGGAGGGAAATACATGTCTGAAGTAAGGGTTAAAGAGAATGAGTCTCTCGATAGTGCTCTTAAAAGGTTTAAGCGTCAATGCGCAAAAGCGGGCGTTTTGGCTGAAGTAAGGAAGAGAGAGCATTATGAGAAGCCGAGTGTAAGAAGAAAAAAGAAATCTGAAGCGGCTAGAAAAAGAAAATTTAAATAAATCCAGGGGAGGCAGTACCATATGTCCCTTAAGGAACGGTTGTTGGAAGATATGAAGGTTGCCATGAGGGATAAGGATGTTATTAAAAAGAACACAGTCCAAATGGCAAGGGCAGCAATACTTCAGGTTGAAAAAGACAGTAGGGTAACTCTTGATGATGATGGTGTACTGGATATAATAGCTAAAGAAGTAAAGAAAAGAAGAGAAAGTCTGCCGGAGTTTGAAAAGAGCGGAAGGCAGGAACTGATAGATAACCTGAAAACTGAAATAGAAGTTCTGCTGCAATATCTGCCGCAGCAATTAACCGGGGAAGAACTTGAATTGATTGTAAGACAGGCGGTTCAGGATACCGGGGCAAGCTCGGTCAAGGATATGGGCAGGATAATGCAGGAAGTGATGCCGAAGGTGAAAGGCAGAGCAGACGGCAGGATAATCAACCAGATTGCAAAAAAAATATTAGGATAAAAAGCTCGATTAAAATCGAGCTTTTTTCTTAGGTAATATTATAGTGAGGGGAAAATGTCTGAAAAACTCTGGATACATAGAGAATATAAAGATAATGAAGTGTTGCGGCTGGCTCAGCAGGCGGGTATTTCACAACTGCTGGCAAAGGTCTTTATCAGCAGGGGAGTGTCGGATCCGGGGTATGTCAGAGCTTTTGTGAACCCCGGCATGGATGGGCTGCACTCTCCTTTTTTGCTTAAAGACATGGAGAAGGCTGTAGATAGGATAGTTCTTGCAATTGAAAACAGGGAACGTATTGTCATATACGGAGATTATGATGTGGACGGTGTTACGAGTACGTCGATCCTTCTTGACTTTTTGACGTCTGTCGGTGCAGAGGCCGATTTTTATATTCCGGACAGATTTGATGAAGGATACGGGCTGTCTGACAGCGCTGTGGATAATGTCCTGAAAATGGATGCTTCGGTTGTGATTACAGTAGATTGCGGTATAACTGCCATTAATGAGATAAATCGCCTTAACGGCAGCCGCATAACTGTTATAGTCACGGACCATCACGAATGCAAGGAGGTATTGCCTGAAGCATTTGCCATTATCAATCCTCACAGGCCGGACTGTGTATACCCGTTTAAAGAACTGGCAGGTGTGGGAGTGGTATTCAAGCTGATCCAGGCGTTATGCCAGGTATTGAATACCGGCGAACAGTATCTGAAATACCTGGATCTTGTTACACTGGGAACCGTAGCCGATGTTGTGCAGCTTCTGGATGAGAATCGCCTGATAGTCAAATTCGGGCTAAGCGCAATAGAAAAGTCGGATAATCCGGGACTTAAAGCACTGATTGCCGTATCGGGACTGAAGGACAAATCCATAAGTACTTATGGCGTGGGTTTTGCCCTTGCACCGAGGATAAATGCAGCAGGCAGGACAGGGAGCGCCGAGAGAGCCGTGAAACTGTTTTCAACCCATAATCTGCAGCTTGCTGAAGAGATCGCAGGAGAATTGAATGAAGCGAACAAATATCGTCAGCAGACAGAAGCAGAGATTTTACAACAGGTTATTGATTATGTGGAATCTCAAGTGGATATGGAATGTGAGAAAGTGATCGTCGCAGCCGGAAAAGGCTGGCATCACGGTATTATCGGTATAGTTGCCTCCAGAATAACCGAGAGGTATTACAGGCCCTGCATACTGATATCAGAGGAAGACGGTACAGGCAGAGGATCAGGGAGAAGCATCGAGGGGTTTAATCTGTTTCAGGCGCTCTCCCAATGTGGGAACCTGCTGATTAAGTATGGCGGGCATGAGATGGCTGCCGGGCTTTCATTGGATATAGCCAATTTGAGTGAATTTAAAAAAAGTATCAATGATTATGCAAATACCGTCCTGACGCCGGAAACCCTGACTCCGAGGATAAAGATAGACGCTATGTTGGATAAGGGAGAAATCACCGCAAACAGTGTACTTGAGCTGGAGTTGCTTTCACCCTATGGCCCGGGAAACCCATGTCCGGTATTTTCCATGGAAGCTTTGAAATTATATGAAATCAGGACAGTGGGAGATGGCAAACACTTGAAGCTGAAGCTCGGGGAAAGCTCATTTTGTATAGACGCCATTGCCTTCAATATGGGAAGACAGGCAGGAGACTATCTGGTTTCGGATATTGTGGATCTGGTATTTACACTTGAAATAAATACCTGGAACGGCGTGCAAAAAGTCCAGATGATCCTGAAGGATCTCAGAGCCCATAATACTTATGTTTTTGGCTGTACTAATGACTATTATTTAAATATTGACGCCCTTGGAAAAGCGGATATAATCGGGCTGGAGGAAATAATACCGGAAAGGTCCGACCTTACTGCAGTTTATCAGTATATCAGAAGCAATCAGGCAAGAATACCTGCCAGGGAGAATAAACCCGTATTTATTGCCGAGGATTTGCTCAGATTGTCAAAAGTGATAGCTGACAGGTATAGGGTCAGTATGAACCAGTTCAAACTTTATAAATGCATTGAAATATTTGAAGAACTGAAGCTGCTTGAAAAAAAGCCCTTTGGCGATAATGGGATAACGATAGTTTTAATGGAAAACGGAAAAGAAAAGGTGAACCTTGAAGACTCTGCTCTGTATAGGAAATTGCAAGGCCTGAAAATAAGGATGGTATCCGAGAATGAGGAAATCCCGGCAGGATAGGGAATAGGGCAGGATGGCTGCGCAAAGCTTGTCCCGGGGTTTTCAAGAGATGGAGATACAATTACGGATGGTATTCAGTCGGGCCGTGGCGGTATATGTATGGAATAACCATGTAGATTTGAATGATTTGAAAATCAGGAGGCGGTAATATGGATTTGAAGAAAAAGCTCAGGCATGTGATGGATTTTCCGAAGGAAGGAATAGACTTTATAGACATAACTACGGTACTGCAGGATTCTGAAGCCTTTTCACAGAGTATCGGCCAGCTTAAGGAAAAAGTGAAGGCCATGGGGGATTTTGACCTGATTGTGGGGCCTGAATCAAGAGGCTTCATTTTTGGAACGGCGCTGGCATATTCACTGAATAAGGGCTTCATACCCATAAGGAAAAAGGGCAAGCTCCCCTACAAAACCATACGCGCCGAATATCAGCTGGAATATGGATCCGATATTCTGGAAATGCACGAGGATGCTATCAAGCCGGGTCAAAAAGTTGTAATAGTCGATGACTTGCTTGCTACAGGCGGCACCACCGAATCAAACATAAAGCTGGTTGAAATGCTTGGAGGCCGGGTGGCGGGCATTGTTTACTTTATTGAACTTTCATTCCTTAACGGCAGGGATAAACTCAAGGGTTATAAGGTGGATTCCCTGGTCTGGTTCTAGAAAATATTTCGGGGGAGTTGGATGGACAACCGTTTTAACCGGCTTGTAGAGAAAATCAGGCAATACAATCCGGGGTGTGATTTTTCATTAATTGAAAAAGCATATTCTCTGTCAAAAAAAGTGCATGACGGACAGATGAGGGAGTCGGGTGAGCCATTTATAAGCCACCCGCTTGAGGTTGCCCATATTCTTGCCGATCTCGAGCTTGACTGTACGGCGATCATCGCCGGCATACTGCATGATACGGTAGAAGACACCAACTGCACCATTGAACAGTTGAAAGAACAATTCGGTGATGAAATAGTTGCACTGGTTGACGGTGTAACAAAGCTTGACAGGATCCCCTATACCACCAAAGAGGAGCAGCAGGCTGAAAATCTCAGGAAAATGCTTCTCGCCATGGCAAAGGACATCAGGGTCATATTGATCAAGCTGGCTGACCGTCTTCACAACATGCATACCATCAAATTCCTGTCTCCCGAAAAGCAGCTGGAAAAAGCGCAGGAAACACTGGAAATATATGCTCCGCTGGCTCATCGGCTGGGTATTTCGAAAATCAAGTGGGAGCTGGAGGATATATGCCTCAGATACATCGATCCCAGCGGTTATTATGAGCTTGTGGAACGCATTGCAAAGAAGCGGAGGGAAAGAGAAGCATTTATAGCCCGGATACTGGAGGAAATAAAAGATAAGGCTGCGGAATTAGGGATAGAAGCGCATTTGGACGGAAGGCCAAAGCATTTTTACAGTATCTATAAAAAAATGCAGGAGCAGAATAAGTCTCTTGAACAGATTTACGATCTTTTTGCAGTCAGGGTCATAGTCAATTCAGTCAAGGACTGCTATGCGGTCCTTGGAATGGTCCATGAATTGTACAAGCCTATTCCCGGCAGGTTCAAGGATTATATCGCAATGCCGAAGCCAAATATGTACCAGTCCCTGCATACAACTCTTATTGGAATAGAGGGGACTCCCTTTGAAGTTCAGATAAGGACATGGGACATGCACAAGGTAGCCGAAGTAGGTATTGCGGCACACTGGAAGTACAAGGAAGGGCATTCCGCCGGAAGCGATATGGACAACAGGCTCTCCTGGCTTCGTCAGATGCTGGAATGGCAAAAGGATACCAGGGACGCCAATGAGTTTATTGAAACCGTCAAGGTGGATCTTTTTACAGACGAAGTCTTTGTCTTTACACCCAAGGGCGATGTAATGAATCTTCCTTCGGGATCGACTCCTATTGATTTTGCATATGCTATTCACAGCGCAGTGGGAAACAAGATGATGGGCGCAAAGGTAAACGGGGAAATGGTGCGCCTTAGTTATACGTTGAAAAACGGAGATATCATAGAAATCCTCACCTCCTCCAATGTTCACGGACCAAGCCGGGACTGGCTGAAAATGGCGAAAAGCTCCCAGGCCAGAAATAAAATCAATCAATGGTTTAAAATAGAAAACAGGGAGGAAAATGTAGTCCGGGGAAAGGATAATATTGAAAGAGAGCTAAAAAAGCAGGGAATGGCATATAGTCAGCTGTTTAAAACCGAGTGGATCGAAACCGTCCTCAAGAAATTTAATTTCAATTCCCTGGAAGATTTGTATTCGGCGGTTGGTTACGGCGGAATCACCTCCGGCAAAGTTGTCACAAAGCTCAGGGATGAGTATTGGA
>VEPD01000450.1 GCA_012027035.1 Ruminiclostridium sp.
CTCGATCTGCTTTGCATCCGTCAGCCTGGTCATGACAGTCGGAATCATGGATATATCGGCTTCAAGGAATTCGTAGTTCTTTTTTTCAAGAGCTTCCCTTACCTTTGAAAACTCATTGGGGTCGGTAGTAATTTCAAAATATTCCTCTTCTGTTGTCATATCTTCAGCGCCCGCGTCCAATGCCTCCATCATAAGGTCGTCTTCGTTTATACCGCCGGTTTTTTCTATCAGGATAATACCTTTTTTATTGAACATGAAGGACACGCTTCCGCTTTGCCCCAGATTACCTCCGAATTTGTCAAAATAATGCCTGATAACCCCCGCAGTCCTGTTTCTGTTATCGGTGGCGGCGTCCACTATTACGGCTACTCCACCGGGGCCGTAGCCTTCATAGGTTATTTCCTCATAATTGGAACCCTCGCCCTCTCCGGCAGCTTTTTTTATACTCCTTGCTATGTTGTCATTGGGCATGTTTGATGCTTTGGCTTTGGCAATAACATCCTTCAGCCTGGAATTGGCATCCGGATTCGCGCCTCCTGATCTTACTGCAATAGCCAGTTCCCTGCCAAGCTTGGTAAATATTTTACCTCTCTGAGCATCGGATTTTCCTTTCTTAACTTTGATATTGGCCCATTTTGAATGTCCAGACATATGATCCGCCTCCAATATTTCAATAAAATCCTGATATTTCCAAAGTATGGAAAATGTCTTTACTTGCTGGTTTTTTTCATATAAAATAATATTTGGAATTTCATGGAATTTACGTTAATTAATAACATCCCATAAAACCCGCACATATATGATAACATATACAATTCAAAAAATAAAGGTGCGGGGACACACCTTCAAAGGTAAAAGGTTCGGGGACACACCTTCAAAGTCCTTAGCAAGGAATGTCCCCGCTTGATTAAGGAATGTCCCCGTTTGATTAAGGTGAGGTTGAAATGGAATCGATTTTTTTATTTATCGCCATTGCATTAGCCATTGCTCTTACTGCAATATGTATACTTTTACTGCAACTATACAGGAGAGCAAGGCAGGAGTCACATAAAAAGGATGCAGCCATAGCCGCCCAGCTGGAAGAAATAGAAATGCAGAATAAATCCATAAAGAATCTGTCGGATTTGTATGACAGTACGATTCAATATGACAAGGATATCACTGACTTTTTCATAAATATAACCCATGAATTGAAAACACCTTTAAGTGTAATTATGGGAGCAATCCAGCTCATGGATCTAAAGAATCAAGCATCAACTGAAGAGTGCGGCAAAAATGCCGGAACACACCAGATTATCCGTATAAACTGTTACAGAATTCTGAGGCTGGTAAATAATCTTCTGGATTTTGCGCGTCTGGATTCCGGCCATCTGAAGCTGAATCCGGTGAATTGCAATATTGTTGGCTTCGTAGAGGAAATAACCCAATCGGTTATTCCTTATGCACGACAAAAGCAGCTGACACTTTTATTCGATACACAGCATGAGGAGATAATCACTGCTATTGATACGGAAAAAATCGAAAGAGTGATATTGAATCTTTTGTCCAATGCAATCAAATTTACAGGACAGGGGGGACAAATAAAAGTAGCAATCCATACTATGGACAACAGGGTCTGCATTTCGGTCAAGGACACAGGTATCGGCATCCCCCGGGATAAACAGAATGAAATATTCGAAAGGTTCCAGCAGGTATGCAGCAATAAATCCAAAGAGTTTGAAGGGAGCGGCATAGGACTGTCGCTGGTAAAATCCTTTGTCGACCTTCATCAGGGCACTATTAACGTCATAAGCGAAGAAAACCATGGCAGTGAATTCATTATCAGCTTACCTCTCAGATGCTTGGAAACACATGAAGGAAAAACGGAAGAACCGCCGGTTCCGGATCACCACAGTAAAATAACCGAGGCAATAAATATAGAGTTCTCAAGTTCATTAGCATCCTGATCTCACATCCTGCCGGATGGGATTCACATGTGGGATAAAGCAACCAGAACGCAAGCCTGCACTGCAATAAGGCCTTTGTCATGAATAAGCTGCATAAGCGCTTCATCGTGTGTTCCCGGCTGAAGCCATATATTTTTTATCCCCAGTTTTGCAGCTTCTTCTATCACGGGCCTGCCTCTTTTCGGTGAGACTACCATGTCGATAACCTCCGGCAGTTCCGGCAGGGATGCCAGATCCTTATAACATATATGGCCTTCAATGTTATCATATCCCGGGTTTACAGGGTATACAACATAGCCCTTTCCCAGAAGTCTTCTGAAAATCATATTTCCGTACTTTTCCCGGTCAGTGTTAGCCCCCACTACCGCCCATACTTTTTTGCCCAGCATCATTTCCTCCGTCATATCACACACTCCCATTCCGCCGCTCCGTAATATATTCTTTCCCGCCTTCACTCAGCAGTACGCGGGCGTTCGTTGCTTCAGTCAGTTCCGATACGAACAGCTCATATTCATCCACTGGAATGCTGCAAGATATCTGCACATCCTGACCATAGGATGTTTCGTTTATCAAATACCGCTTTGCTCCCAGTATGCTCTGCACTTTTCCCAGCATAGCATATTCAAGGATAATATCCATCCGGACACACAGCTGTCTTCTTATTATTCCGGCAGCTTCAATTCCCATTGCGGCGCTTTTCCCATATGCTCTTACAAGGCCTGCCGCACCCAGCAGTGTTCCGCCGAAATATCTTGTTACAACAACTGCAATATCCTGAACCATCAGCTTTTTCACAGCTTCCAGCACAGGCAGCCCTGCCGTACCGGACGGCTCACCGTCATCACTGAACTTCTGCAATATACTATCGCTGCAAATATAGTATGCATAAACATTATGGGTGGCATTCCAATACCTTGACTTAAGGCTGTTAACAAAGGCAACAGCTTCTTCCTCACTTGTAACAGGCTTAACTGAAGCAATGAACCGGGATTTTTTTTCTTCAAATTCAGCAGAAGCTTCCGCAGCTACCGTTTTATATTCCTTTTGCATACGACTTCTCCTTCAAACAAAATCCCGGAGGCGTCAGTCCCCACTCGATTTGAGGCAGATCGCCATGCTCCATATATCGGCATTCATGCACCCTGCAGGAATAATTGCGAACGCTTCAACGCGTTATTTCTGCAAGGATAATTTAGAAACCTTCGTTTTAGTATTAAAAAAAGATAGCAATTTTCATGCTACCTTTTTAATAATAATAAAATATAATTCCATATTCAATAGATTGCCAATAAATAAAAATCAAAAATACTAATATACTAAACCGCTATGGCCATTATTTCCTTGAATCTTCTGTACGACAAATTCAAAAGAGCTTTATCCTGGCTATAAGTTACAAGCTTCATAGCGTCCTCAATTTCATAATAACCCGCGTCCATGAATTTTTCCTGCTCATTGATTTTAAAATAATTATTGTTGGACCTCATGATGTACCAGACGATTTTATTACAGACAGGCTTTTGTCTTGTTACCGAAAAGAATTCGTAATTGGTATGACCGGCAGTTGAAACAATTTCCGAAGCAATATCCGCTTCCTCTCTTACCCTCTTTATC
>VEPD01000271.1 GCA_012027035.1 Ruminiclostridium sp.
TTGTCCGTTTTCTCAGGATTCCATTTTTCGGGTATCCTGCATTGAGAGCCATCGGACAGCTTGAATGGTTTCCAGCTTGCACACTCTTTCATAAGCATAATAGTATCCGGCTTGAGTAAATCTCTTATATCATCCTCAAGCCGGACTATCTGGCCATATGTATCGACTATATCCGTTTCCCCCTGGTGAAGGCCCAGATATTTTCTCAGCCTGTTATAGGCAATTCCCGTTATACCCGATGAATCGGTACCGCCAAGGTCCAAAGGCACCATATCGGGTTCTTTGTGCTTAAGTGTACTGACAACCCGCTCACGTGAATTCAATCAACTCACTCCTTAAGGAATAACAAAAAGGTCATTCCTGAATATACTTCTGTATATTTCTCAGGACTTCATCATTCAAAGGCACCGGTTTATGGCTTTCAAGCAGTTTCCTGGCTTTTACCGCAGCCCTTTCATATAAAGTTGATTTCCCTTGCTTTTCCCAATTGTCAAAGTTGTTTCGATCCATTAATTCGGGATACCAGGTTTCATTCTTGAAATTGTCCAGCGTATGGTCTTCATTTATAAAATGCTTTCCAGGCCCCACTTTATGTATCAAATCCAGAGCCAGCGTTTCTCTTGTTATCGAGAAATTATCCAATACACGTCTGACATAGGCTATCATTTCATCACAAATCGCCAAATAGGCTAAAGATCCCGAAAGTCCGGATTCAAGATAGCCTACGTCATGTATTATATTAGCTCCGCTCAAGCCTGCCATTAAAAGTGAAAATGCCCCTTCAGCGGCAGCCTGCCCGTCTACAAGCTTCGAGTCGCTGCACCCGGCTGTAGAGAATACGGGAAGTCCGTATCTTCTCGACAGCTGGGACATCATTGCACTTGCCATATGCCATTCAGGCGCTCCGTACGGTAAAATCATTTTTGACATGTCAAAGGAGCTGACGCAGCCGCCATAGATAAACGGCGCCCCCTTTCTCTTCAATTGGCTTATGACAAGTCCTCCCAGAACCTCGGCATTTCCCAGAGCCAGCGCTCCTGCCATTGTCACAGGTCCGGAACTGCCTGCCAGTATTGTAGGCACGTATATTACGGGTATTCTGTACTCGGCACATGTCAGCAGTCTGTCCAATCCGTCAACAGTGTGTTCAAGCGGAGAAATAAACTGTCCGTATATGCAAAGCAGCGGATTGCTTTGCAGCTTTTCCATACCTCCTGCCGCCAGTGCGCAAATCTCTATTATTTTTTTCAATACATCCTTACTGTTGAAAGCAGTCATTATAATAGGTTTGGTAGAGTTTTTCAACATCTCTGCCACCTGGTAGATTTCAATAGACTCATTTGGAATATCATCCGGCAATGCATATGACATTAGAAAATCGAAATTCGGCAGTGCATCGCATACTCTTGCAGAGTCAGAAACATCTTTCAGCTTTGTGCGCCGCCTCTTTCCGCTATATATATCTATTGTGTACATTAAATCGGAGCCTGTGCCGAAAAATGTCGCTTCCCGTTCAAGGGGCATTACCCTGTTCCCTGTCCTGTCTGCCATGACCACTCTGTCCGGTGCGCTGTCCAGAGCGTATTTAACAAGATTTGACGGTATTTTGACGTTTATACCGTCAACAAATGCGCCCGCGTTATATAATAATTCCCTGGCTTCTTTGTGATGGACGTTCAAACCAGTATTTTCCAGTATCTCCAGGCTTCCAAAATGAATGTCGTCCATCTCTCTTTCAGATAAAAAATTTAATACCGGCTGTCTTGAACAGCATTTGAAATTGTTCATTATTCTACCCCCCGTTTAAATCAGTACTTCAGCAGTATTTTGCTGCAGTATTAGTTATAGACGAACTGTAAGTTTTTTCTTTTATATAGAGAAGCAATCATGCCCCTGGCAGGGTGTCAAGTCTAATTTCATAATACACGCATTAAAATTAATACTTATAAAATCAGAATTAGACTTGACACCATAGTATGTTTTTAAAGCTAACGATGTACCAGAGGCGGATCCTGGTACATGACTGAATAAAACTGATATTGGAGCGACCTTGCAGGTTTGTATTCATTATATTTCCCATCGGTATTAAAACTGGCTACCAGCTTTATGCAGTGATGAATATAATCAATCTTATCAAATTGAGACAGCTTGACATGCGCTTTCCCGTCATCTCCCGTTTGCACGCGGATAAGCTCTCCGCCCATTTTCATTCTCTCTTCAAGCGTATGCCTCCCCCACGTATCATACCCGGGTTTATCCCTTTCCGCATACCAGAACTCTATTTCCTTTCCGGCAACCGGCACTCCATCGCAGGTGAGAACCAAGGTGTATTCATTTTTATATCTTCCCGTCTCTTTGTCAAAATCTCTGAAAACTTTCAAATCCGTAGCCTTCGTCTTTTTTAATACTTCTATTTCAAAAAGGTGGAGCATAACGCATTGATCCCTGTCATTATCTCTGCCGCTAATGGGTTCATCCCCGCCGACATGGCCTGCACAAGCAAAGGAACCGTTGCCGAGATATTGAATCCATGGCTGATATATTCTACCCATATTTTCCATAGGCCCTTTTATCGGCAGCCATGATAATCCTCCGTCGTCGGAAAATGCATACTGTGTGTTGCTGAACGTACTGCGGTGGCACCCCACCAATAAGCCGTCTTCAGTAATGCAGACGGTCTCAGGTACAAAGTCATACGTCGATGTAACACTTTCAAACGCTCCGGGTATAAATCCCTTCTCCGTCCGGTATATGACCTGCCTTCCCGGACGCGGCCACATACTGCTTGCAATGAATAAAAGGTCTCCGGAAGGCAGTTCTACAAAATCGGTTTCCCCAACTCCCTGATCCCCCAATATGGGAAGGGGTTGCGACCATGTGCGTCCCTGGTCGCTGGAAAAAACCAGGTGCATCAGTGTTTCCGAAACCGTATTCAGATTTTTAGCCGCCCTCGGCCTCTCAACTGAAAAAGCCGGGCACATTGGAAGCGCCAGTACCAGCGTCCCGTCGCGGAGCGTCCTTAATCTGTGGGCGTAGCTTACAAAACGGCTGTCGAACAATGGAGCCTGCTTTTGCCACGTCTTGCCATTATCTGATGACGCATAAAATATCTCGTTTGGCTTTATATCATCATCAAGCGAGTAGGCAGCCCATACAAACCTGATAAACCTGCCGTCCTTCGTCCGCGCCTGACCGAAAGACCCGGCCGAGTGCTGGAATCTGCAGGGCTCACGCGATATGACATTCCAGGTCTTCATGCCGTCTACAGACTCGACAATGACCATTTCCATCAGATACTCGGATTTATCATATCCGAGCGGTACAGAGAAAGAATACCATTTATCTCTTGACATTTTCTGAAGAGGTTTATCAGGATGCGACACTTCTTCAAAAGTTATATACCACCGGCCGCTTTCACCGGGAAAAAATGAAACCCAGCAGGCATACCCAAGCCTGTTGCTTGAATGGTAAACCTCACGGGTTTCACAATTTTTAGCCTTCAAAAATTGTTCGTCAGTCATACAGACTTCTCCTTTTACATCTTACAGTCTTATAAGAATAGTATAATTCAGCCTGGAACACATAATGTAGAACTATTTTTCAAAAATTGGAGACTATTTTACTTTTCTGATGTGTTTATTTTTGTTACAATAATATAACTTTTTGCAACACTAGTCAATATCCTTTATTTTTTTGACGGATGAACTATTACAGATCTTTAACACTTCTATAAAATTATAGCACATCAAAGCCTTGAAAAATAGGCCTTTTTTATGGTTTTTTTGAGGGTCTATCCTGAAAACAATATAAAGTAAATAATCCCAGTGTGAGTGATAAAATAAAGTATACCAATTTCGAGCATATAAAATATGACCCAAACCCCGTTTTACAGACACACTAAACATCAAGTATAATAAAAAAGAAAGGTGTGTCAGAGATGGGAAAA
>VEPD01000108.1 GCA_012027035.1 Ruminiclostridium sp.
ATCCTGCTATACTGCTCCCTGGTATTTGAATAACTTACCAAATCCTCATTCCAATCCTTCCCATGAGGAATATGTTGATATATTTCATAATCAGAGCGGTATTTGTTTTTAATCTGTTCTGAAGCAAAACGCCCTGCCTCATCGCTATCGAGACAGAGCGTTATTTGGGTTATTGAAGGATAATTCTTCAGATATCGTTCAAGTGCTTTATCGGATAAACCTCCCAGAGAAAGCATATGATCTTTATATTCTGAGGTTATGCAGAGCTTATAAAAGGTAAGATAGCTCATAAGGTCAATTGGCGACTCAAATACATACAACATCTTACTGCTGCCCTCAATGCAGAAAGAATATGATTTATCGGAATTTGCGACATCACATCGAAAGGCTTTACCATTTGTATTTGTACTTCTTATTGATGCAAACCTTGCTTCACCATTCATGTCATATCCGACAAATACACAGGAGTTGTATTTGTTTTCATAGATTTTATTACGCTTTACCATGTCATAAACAATCTCTTTGTTGATTTTCCTGTGGCCGATGAGATATGCGAAGAGATGTTTATAGGTTGTATTCTTTTCTGGCAGAATTAAAACACCCTTATTTTTCTCTTCAATATCCTTTGTACTAATTTCATAGAGGGCAACAGATGAGTCTAGGCTCAGTAACTGCTTTACTGCTTCCACCCAAGTCCTTCCTTCCATATGCATTACAAACTGAATTGCACCGCCGCCGGTCTCTTTGGAGAAGTGGTTCCATTTATGCCCGTTTGCATGAATATATAGCCCGCCCTGTTCCGGGATTTTGTATGAATGCGGTGTCACCTGTTCAACCTTATAGCGTGCCTGACGTGCATATTCGATGATGTTAACACTATTGGCACGTTGGATCTGTTCGTCTGCGAATTGTAGCTTTGCCATTGAGACCCTCCTTTCGAGCAAAATAAAAAGAAGCCGGATTAGAGCTTCAGTAATAATTGTATTATTATGGATTAAGTATGGATAATGGTCGTTAATAAATTTTTTTCATGGGCTGTAAAAACCTAATACATCTATCTCTTTCCCATATTAAGAACAGACAAGTATAATGTTGTAGGTGTGAACAAAAAACTATATATCATCAATCTGATTCATTAACTGCTCAATTTCATCTCCAAGTCTTCTCTTGGCATAATCATCTATCCTTCCAATAAATCCAGAAAGGACAACAATAATTGCATTTCCATCAATACTGCCAATATAATGTGTTCTATGCCTGTTCCTTGTACCATCAATTACCGGAATGATTCTCTCAATGGCTTTGCATACATCAGAACCGTTGCAAATAATCATTTTCGGTTTAGATAACAATATCTGGCGCTCTATATAACAGGAACAATTCTTTATGATATCTTGAGCCTGTTTACGAGTAATCCCCTTGGGCAGAAATCTATCTGAAACGCATTTTACAATATCTGTATGAGCAACTCCATCCTCCTCACCCAACAGGTTGAATAGTAATTCATGGACTTTGCGGAAGTCCTTGAAGTATGAATATTTCTTCCTGTATTCTTTATCTGTGCTGGTTTTGTTATCAAAAAATCTTGCTAAATCCTTCTTGCTTCGTTTGTCCTCCCCATCAAGCTTCACACCACTTGGATTCAATCCAACAATCCATATTTTGCTTGACAGTTTTCCTTCAATAAATTCATCAGGGGCGTAGTTCCTTTGAAACCTCAGATTATATTTCTTGCATACCTCACATGTTTGCATCTGTCTATCCCCTATTATATAAAATCACTTAACCTTCAAATTCAAGCTATTGTACTCTCCATACTTGTATTCAAGCCTTCCCTGCCTGACCATTACCGCAGCAAAATTGCTCGCAAGCTTTGCCCCTACTTTTAAGACATTTTTAAAATATTCTCCCAATCCTCCGGGCTTTATATCTGTTATATTGTTTCCCAATAGAAACCAGCCTTTGTCTTTAAAGTAGGATATACATTGCTCGATATCTTTGGATAAAAGAAAACATTGTGTCCTCCCATCCTGACCTGTAAAAAATGTGATGCCATTTTTATCAACAATCGCTCTGAATTTCTTCGCTTTGTCCCCATACCCCAAGGTCATATAGGTATCACTGTCACCATCAATATCACTTTTTATCGTGGGAACCTCTCTTTTCATATTCTTTAAAATCATATATTGATTCCGGCTCCTTGAAAAGAATGCAATTTCCAAATCCGATACCCTCCGAAAGTATGGTGCTATATCCTTGTCCTGCTGCGCCAAATTTCTAAAAAATCGAAGTATCCAGATATATTTTTGATATTCCACACAAAAATAGGTATTGGGTAAGGTATTCCCGGAAACTACTTTGCCAGGAGGAATCGTCACCAACCGTTTATTTCCTATAACTAAATCAGATAAACCGTCTGCCGCCCTGCTGTCATATATCCCAATATCATTTTGATTCGACAGCCCTAATATTTTGCTTGCTCTGCTGATGCCTATTCCCTTAAGTTTTACTAAAGACAACGCCGCATATTCAATATTATCCTGCTGTAAATACCGGAATGCTTCTTTGGTGGCTTTAGCAATATCGGTTTCCGTTAGCTTTGAAGGATGATTAAATCCCCATATTATCACATCATTGAAGGTTTGCTTTGATAGGTAGCCTTGCTGTTTTAACTCTGACCAGATCTTCTTCTCTAACTCATTTCGAATCCTTAATGCGTCATCTATGAAGACCCCTTTAGGCCATTCATAGGCATTCTTCCATGTAATCAATTGTGTGGAAATTTGATTCCAGTAATCTGTCAAGCCACTTTTATATTTTTCTATGTATTCGGTCCCTTGCATTAATTCACCTCCCTCTTTCTAGTTTAATTCTCATTTCCATATCTTCAGCCAAATATCCTGGAGGTTTTGTCCAATCATAAAAGTACCCATCATAATCTAAAACTGACAATAATATTCGCCCTACAAAGGTCATTAAAAAACAATATTGAGCCCAAGGTGTTCCGATTTCATTATTAAAAATAACTCTATGAACCAAATTATCTCTTATTTCTTTAAACCTGCTTCTCTCTTTTGAGTTTATATTAATCTTATAACAATTACATAACATAGATAAAGCACGCCCCAAGGTACAATAATTAAACCCTTTAGAATGTACAGCCATTAATTCTATTTTCTTTATATCTTCGTCAATAAAAATATCCTTTAGGGCTTTTTCAATCAACGCAACAATTTGATCACTATTTACATTAAACTTTTCATTATCTATAATAAATTCTTTTCCAATTATTCTTAGAAAGCAACTCTTTATATGTTCTACGGTTATAGTAAGCTTTAAAGCTCTAAATTCCAAATAATCGCTCTCAATTTTTGAGTCTGAAAATTCAGCAATAGCTTTCTCTAGCTCAAGTGATTCCTTTAATTCTGCATATCTCTGATAAGTTTTATTTATAAAATACTCTAAGTCTTTTCCTGGAAGTTCTGGTATCAATTCAAGTGTGCCAAAAGTTTTAGTTACCCTATTTTCATGCCGACTAAATATATATGCATCTTCAGAAAACATGTCATAATAAATCCAATTTATATTGCAACCCTTGGCAAGTGATAATAAGCAACATAAATTACTAATAATTCCTTTAATATGATCAATACTTTCTATTGAAACATTTCGGATCTCTGCTGTACAAGTAATATCAATGTCTTTAGAACTCTTTAAGATATCTATAACTTCTTTATATTCGCGAATCCTACGAATATAAACATCAAACCCTCCTAAATTGAAGTGATACTGCAAAGCAAAACACTTTCTCTCTTTTTCAAAGAACTCATATCTTTCTGTGCCCAAAATTCTAAGATTTGTTATCCCAAAGATAATTGTTAAGTTATTATCCTTTTTTGTTATGCATCCTACATTTATGTAATTCCCCTTTAAAATGATTTCAGTAGTTTCACCTGGTGTAAAACCTATTTCGATGCCCTCAAACTGTATTTTAAGCTTGTCTTCTGTTAAACCGTATAACTTAATATTACTTTCTATTTCTAACGAAAGAATAAATTGCTTAATTTTACAGATAGCATATATATCTCCTTTTGAAGTTTGAATAAGTTCAAATTCTGTTTTGTATTTATTATAAATTATTTCTCCAGTACCAACATATCTCCTAATAATCTTACCGAAGTAATTAAACGTCATATTTTAATCTCACATCCGATTTTATTAATAGACATAATCATAATGTTGTTAATATATGGGTATTCTATCATTTTTGTTTATTAAATTCAATCATACGACAGCCTCCGATTCTAACTAGTAACTAAAACCGGAGGCTGTCACTTAAACTGCCATCTCCTCATATTCCTCTTCTTCCGTGTCATATTCCTTATATCCGCGACAGCCGTGGCATCCGGGCGCTGGGCGTATATCAATACAGCATTATCGAAATTATACTTATAAATACCTGCGGTAAAAGTGAGAAAATCCTTCCATTCATCCCTGGAGCTTGTGATTCTTGCCGTCACTACATCATAAATTTGTTTTATGGTATTGAGTCTGCTCATTTGGCACCTCCTCCCGCTTTTGGGGTTACAATTCCCATTCATCATCATTCTCAACTTCGATAAACAGACCTTCTTGATTTTCTTCCGAGTTTTCCTTTGTCAGCTTAATAGGTTCATAATTGGCAATAGAATTAACAGTTTGCGAAATAAATCCCTGCTCAGCCAATGAATGATAGGATGACCCGCCGACGATAATATGATCAAGAACTTTTATATCCAATGGTGTGAATATATCGACAAATTTCTGAGTCAGGCTCCTGTCTTCAATGGAGGGAACAATCGAGCAACCAGGGTGATTGTGTGCCAGGACGATTGCCCTGCAATCACAAGCAATAGCGGCCTTAAGAACTTCTCTCGGGTAGACTACCGCCTGGCCGACAGACCCTTCGGACATGGTTCTGGTTTCTATGATATTTTGACTATTATCCAGAAAGGCCACCATAAAGCGCTCCTTGTCCTTCATTCCGCCCATAAGCGAAACAAAGTATTGTCCTGCTGTAGCAGTTGAATTCATTTTCAATTTGTTTTCACCTTCATATATTTTTAAAAGGTTATATGTTGATATGAACTCATTGAGCAGGCCGATTTTTTCAAGTTGCTTTTCATTTGGCTCAATAGTCCGAGGGTGTTCCAGTATATTAAACGGATTATTTTCTTTAGCGTATTGTTGTATTCTTTTATATGGAATTCCGGTCAGAGTCGTAAGCCCCTTCAGGAAATTGTCAGTATGTTGCTTATTCTCATTCATATTGTTCATCACCTCCACCTTCAGCCGGTTCCAAGTTCTGCACATATTTTGCGTATTTGAGAAGGACAATTCTGAGTGCCTGAAATTTTTGGTTAGTCTCTCGCGGGAGGTCATAAGCTTCAAGGTTATCAAGGAAATGTCCGATACCGTAGGACTGAATATATGTGCTGATTTTCTGTTTAGTGTCAGAATCAAGCATCAGCAATTCTGCAATTATCTGTACCGCCTTTTGATATTCCATGTTTTGTTGGTTCATTATCAATTCCACCTTTCAAATTAATATTTTAAATGACAACAAAAAAAGAAAGCCCGAAAGCTTCCCTTACGAGAATATAAATATCACTAATGCTATTTGTTTTTAATTACAGGTAATAAATAATCAAGAATGATTTTTTGCCCTTTTTCCAGAGGAGTACAATATCTATCGTATGTATAAACATCACACCAATAAAAATTATCATGATCGATTCTATATCCTGTTTTTTCGATTGCTTCAAAACAAATTAAATATGCGCAATCGATAATATCGTTAAGGTTATCGGCTTCTATCCATATTTTAGCGACTGTACCGGCCGGTATTTTTTCTACATACATTTTATCCGGAACAGACGCATCAAGTTCCACTAATTTACCAATGATGTATTGGAAATTATCGTTATCAACGAATTTGCTCATATGTCCAAGTCCAATATAATTATCAATGTCTTTACAAATCCATCTCTCAATTTCTGCGATCTTGTCAAAAACACCTTCTTTAAATGCTGCACCCCAGCATTCTTCTCCTGCCTTTTGAAATGAAGTCATTTTCATCATACCTACGATTTTTCGGGCACTATAATCTTCATACTCAATTTTTTTAAGTTCTGCCATAATCCGTTTCCCTCCTACAATTCTCATATTTGTGAAAGAGATACGAGTATAATCAACAAGTTTTGCTCCGGCTTTTCGAATATCGGAAGGTGAAACCTTATGATGTCCCTTGAACGCTCGTGTAAAAGAGGCATGGGAATTGAACCCATATTTCATAGCTATGTCAATGATCTTTTCACTGCCATTCTTAATATCATAGCCCGCTAAAGTCAATCGGCGTCGCCTTATATACTCTGCTATATTTACTCCAGTAATATAGACAAATATACGCTGAAACAAGGGAGCAGGGCAACCTGCAATTTTAGAAATGACACTATAATCAACTTCATCTTCACAGACTATAATATTCTCAAGATATTCTACTACACAATCAAAAGCTTTAAAGTTATCCATAAGCACCTCCTTCACGCAAAATTATAAGGGATTTTTTGCTATATCGCTTTACAAGAACTGTACATATTATGCAAAGAATTAATTCATGCATTATATAAACATTACGTGGTAAAATAACTTCGAAATTCGTTGTTTCTCCGTATCTATCTTGCCTGATTTGTAAGCCATTCCTCTTTTGTAACAATAAGCTTGCAACCTTCAAATTGAGAAGTCTTCCCATCTGGGTCAGGTCTGAATTTATCTGCCATTCTTATATCTGTCACTTTCATGCCGAGCATTAACAGCGGCTTAAGTTTATCCTTGTCATTTAGCGCCCAACCTGCCTGTATACTTTCAGCACCCAACTGTATAAATCCATAGTTATAAAGCGCCTTTAGAGCCTCATAATCATAATTGCTACCCAAATATTCAGCGTTTATAACATGGCCGATGTCTAAAGTCTGTTCATCATCCATAAAGTTAAAATTAATTAAACAAACAACCTTATGCAAATCCTTTACTTCTACCGACCAAAACTGTTGCTCCTTCGAAAAATTTTCGACAGCGCCTCTGATTCCTGCTTCGTCTATCTGCCATGCATGACCGCAGTCTGCAAATGGAGATTTTTCATTTGATCTTGCGATTTCCAACAGGTCTTTCCAATCATCAAGTGTAAATTTACGAATAATCAGCCTTTCGGTCTCAATGCGTAATATTTTATTTGATCCCATTTTTGATCTCCCTCCGTAAATTTGTATTTGAAAAACAATTCTGTCGTATTCGTCGAAGACACCAGCTTTTCGCGTTACAGACGGTGGAACTCCGTGGAAAGACTGATAAGCTCGTGTAAATGCTTCAGGAGAATCATAATCGAGCATCAGTGCCAAATCGATTACCTTGATATCCGTATTGATCAATTCGTGTGCAGCAATGCTCATACGCCTGTACCGTATGTATTCTGAAGTTGTTACACCTGTTGACAGAAGAAATATCTGTTGGAATTTAGACAAAGAGCAACAGCAAATTTTTGCTGCTTCCTCATAATCTATTTTTTGTTTTAAGTGTAATTCTATATAGCCTATTGCCTTATTTAATTGATCAATCCATTCCAAATCTCTCACCTCGAGGTTATTTTAACATAACTCATAAAAAAACACCTTGCATTTTACCCAATGTTCTGCAAGATGCTGTCTGTATAAAATAAAATTTCTTTCTTCTCTATTTATAAATAATATGATCGATAAATTGGAATCTGTATACGTTTCAGCGATCCGTGCTGAACAACTCGTAATTTAAAATTTTCAGATTTCAAATGTAAGCAATTCACCGTTTTTGATAGGTGTTATACCGAAATTATAGTCATTAGGCTTGCCTTTGAAATAATAGTCTATCACTCGTATATTTGCAGCGTGAGTAACAATTAGGACGTTTTAGCCCTTATATTCTTTCGTAATCATATCACAAAAATCGCAGTTTCGTTCCATAAAATTATTTATACTTTCAGTGCCTTTGTCGCCACTGCTGCTTGCTTGAAAAAATAACTTCATCGACTCAGCAGTTTCAAGCGTTCCCTCAAACTCGCCACAGTCTATTTCAACAAGTCTGTCATCAAGCACAATCGGTCCTTTGTAGATAATTTCGCAGGTTTGGCGTACTCGTTTTTGGGGACTGCAAAAACACGCATCAAAATTAACACTCCCCAAGTTTTCGGCTTGCAGTTTTGCCTGCGCTATTCCTGTTTGATTCAACTCAGTATCTGTACAACCGTTGAATTTCTTGAATAAATTCCAATCGGTTTGACCCTGACGGACGAGGTATACCATAATAATTTGTCCTTTCTTTCAGATTCCTGTTTATCTGGTATTTCTTAATAAAGATTGTGAAGCAGTTTGGCTACCGAGTATACTTATACTGTACTCTTATAGCTTTCTTGCTTTGACTACAAAAGTTACAGGAAGCATCTTTGCTTTTTTTGCAAAATCACTGTTATCTCCCCGCGATTGCATAATTTCATCATCAGATTGCTCAATCATTTGCTCAATGACAAATCCCGCTTTTGCCAACGCATTCACATAGGTTGATAGTTTACGGTCCGATAATGTTAGCGTACCTTCATCAAGAGATACCGAATACCAAGATTCATCGAAATAACATTTTTTAAAAGCAAGCATATTATTTTCTGCAACAACACATTTGTGTATAGGGTGAGACCAACTGAAAATAAATACGCCTTCTTTTTTAAGGTAAGAAGCGATCCTGCAAAAAGTACCCTCAAGGTCGGTGGTCCAGCCTATGGCATAAATCGAATAAACAAAGTCAAAATAATCCACTGGTATGCCACATTCTTCTTCCATGGGAGAACAGATCAATTTTGCTGAAAGACCGCGTGCCGTCAAATGTTGCGTTGCCTTTTCGATTTGTTTTTCTGATATATCCATACCCCATAGTTCAGATGCTTTGCGGTCCCCCTGATATTGCAAGGAATGACCGGTTCCACAGCCTATCTCCAGTATCTTTTTCCCTGAGATATCGCCAAAAAGTTGGCATTTTTCTTCTGAGACAAATGCTCCATAGAAAGGAAGCGCGGTTGCTCCTAAGATATCATTTCCTTTTGTATCCCAAAAGATGCTGTTTGTTTTATGAATAGAATTTTTGTCCATGTCGACCGAAATGGCGCAGCCAACCTCGCCAGCGCCTATAATGTTTGTTCTATAAACAGAATTCTTGTCCATGCCTACACCCTCCCCAAATATAAAGAATGTGCAATAGTATGACTACTGATTATACTGCGAGGTTTTCTATTAATATCATTTTACAATTAACCCGTTTATTAATTCATCTTCAGATGGCGGTGTAAACATTGGTTCAACATAATCAAACATTTTATCCGTTACTTTAAAAGCATATGTTGGCCCTTGCTCTTTATTGCGTTTGTGAACCCTCTCACGGCGTTCTTCTGTGGAGACATCTAAAAAATGGAGGGATACTTCTGCACCGAATGATTCAGCCCATTTTTTATAATAGTTCCTTGATTCAATGTCTCCAAAACCAAAATCCAATATAATATTAATGTTTTGCTTAATAAGTAATTCAGCAATCTCCCGCATTTGAATTTTACAACGTTCAGTCCTATCAATCAACCAAACAAAGTCATGTATTTGAGGATCATAATCTGCACCATATAAAGTCTGCATCCATGGATCAATCGAAAACCGAATAGCGTTTTCTTGTTTTGCTAGTTTTAAAGAATATGTTGATTTACCCGCCGCTGTATTACCGCATATCATAAAAACTGTACTCATAATCACACCTATCTCAATATTTATTGAGTTTCCTTCCTATCTCGTAGTATAAGTATATAAATTCTTTAACTCTGTTATTTTTAAATATAGTAAAGTAAAACAATTTCTGATTATGCTCTTTAGCTTTGCGAAAATGATTTATATAGCTATCCACCAAAATATGTTGTATTTATCTACCAAAGCAAAACAATACTTGTTCCAGGGGAGTGGTTCCGGCCCATTAGGATTATCATTTCTCACAGCGCCTTCTTTCAAAACTTGATACGCATTTAATACGGCTTCTTCTGTGCCCATGTCATAAATGTTAAATTGCATAACAGGTACACTGTTCTCACAACACGTATATTCCTCGTTCTCACAAAGAGCAAGAATCGCGTTGTCACCCACCATTATATCAGCGTGCGCGTATGTCTCGTCTTCATTTTTTGCATGAAATCCGAGAGTACCATTAAACGCTTTTTTATAAAACTCTACAGCTTCAATCGAACCTCTTACGTAGATTTGTGGCTCTACTTTCATATTGCTCTCCTCCTGCGCATTTTAAAACAGGTGTGTACCAACTTCAATAGTCTAATGGTATAATATGTAATGATAATAGTCAATTATATTGGCAAGATTCAGTAAGACCTTGAATTTAAAAAAAGAGCCGGTTTTATCGGCTCTCAAGATAAGAATATAATCAATACTGGCATCTTTTCATGATTAATGCTATCCTATTTCTTCTAATCTCTCGAAATACATTGCCAATGCTTTTTCAATGATCTCTTCAATTTCAGTCTGTTTTTGCTCAGGATTGAAGAACTTCCATATTAGTTTTGGTTTGAGTTTTATAGCAGTTAGTTTTTCAGCCTTTTTCTTATTACCATAATCTCCTGAAAGGATAGTAACAACCTTTTCATGGGTAAGACCGGATGATTCGGAAATAGTACGCATAGTTTCAGCTTTTTTCATATCAATTTTATAACTTTTTTCTTCTATAGTTTCTATAACCATGAGTTGCTCATCCTGTTGCAAATAAGACAGGCTTACTGCCGGATATAGACCTATTCTTTCATCGTCTACTCTGTCTAAAAGCCCTTTTAAAAGGTTATTCAACCGGATATATCGCTGGATATTAGCCCTGCTCATTTTGTTTTTATCCGCTATTTTTTCAACACTTTTACCCTTGTGCTCTAATAGAGCACTCATATCAGAACTATTGTTTTCATGCAGGTTTTCGGTATTTTCAACCTCTTTTATAAGTTCCTGTTTTTGCTTTGCTTCTTTACATGCTTCCAGTTGCATTTTAAGAGATTTCGCCAGTTCACTGGGAAGCATATCGGCTACCGAACGTTGCATGAAATTAGTATCCGTAACAATTATCTTGGCCTCGGCATCGCTCAAGCCTTCCTTTATAATTGCCGGTATTCTATCCAGACCTGCTATTTTTGCAGCATTTACCCTGTTATGTCCGGAAAGGATTTCAAACAGATTGTCTGCTTTCGGCCTTACTATAATAGGGTTAATAATCCCATTTTCTCTTATGCTCTCTGCCATATCATCAAGCTTTTTCCCCTCATAAAGCCTGAAAGGATGATTCTCAAACGGCACAAGCATTGAAAGTACTATTTCATTCCGCTCATTGTTTTCCTGGTTGTCGGCGGAATTATCCATACCAAACAAATCATCAAAATTCTCAAGCTTTCTTACTTTTTTCTCGCTCATATACCATCATACTCCTTTGCAAAGCTCTTATAAGCTGTAGCAACCTTGCCGTCAGGATCATATTCTACAATGCTCTTATAGTTCAGAGTGGCTTCGCCTACCTTGACGGAAACAGGTATCTTACTTTCAAATATCCTGATATGTTTGCCATATGCGTCGTTGATAAGGGCTAATATCTCCTTCGACAATCTAATCCGTTCATTGAACATCGTAATCAAAATACCATCAATCTCAATGCCAGGATTAATACGTTTCTTAACCCTCATTATTGTTTTCAGCAGCAATTCCAATCCTTTTGCCGAAAGATATTGAGGAGTGGCAGGAATAAGTACGCTGTCACATGCTGCAAGAGCATTAATGGTCAACATACCAAGGGAGGGCATACAATCGACAATAATTATTTCATAAAACGGCTTCAGTTCTTCAAGAACTGACTTTAATATAATCTCCCTGCTCATTACATTAACCAGGTTGACTTCCATTGCAGAAAGCTCAATACTACAGGGGATAAGGTCGAGATTACCAAAGGATTGAATATATTCACTTTTGTCAGGCTATTCTCTTTCTTCAATAACCGCTGTCATTAGATGATATATTGTTGTTTTTAGTTCATCCGGCTTCTCTATACCAAAGCACATGGATAAATTGGATTGAGGATCAAAATCGCAAAGTAATACTTTTTTACCTTCTGTTGCAAGTGAATGTGCAAGGTTGAAGGCAGTAGTGGTCTTTCCGATCCCGCCTTTCTGTCCGGCTATAGCCAGTATTTTACACTTAGACATAATTAAACAACTCCTTTACGTATATTGTTTTATATAAACTGCATAGACAATTGAATTCCGATTATACGCAAAGGCTATCATTGTTAATCATAGATATTTATTGAGCTTTACTATACTGCCTTCCTGTTCTCCCCATCTGTTCACAAATATTAAGGTGGGGTAAATATTTTGCTACAAGCCCCACCTTATAAAGGTAACTGTTTATTTCATCACGACTCTCTGTTGCTGTTATCATACTAAATAACTCCGCTTTATTTTTGTCCCTAGACGACAAAAAGCAGGATACCTTTGGTAATCCTGCTTCTGACGTTTCCACGTTGGACGTGGATTCTGTGGTGGAGGCGAGGGACGACCCTCCCAGTGCACACACAAAAATACCTACATCATATCGCACTGTAAAGCCTGACAATCCTGAATCCCCAGTCCCGGATGTACGTAATCTTTTTAAGATATCGTTTCATAATAAGATATGTACATCAACGACAATATCCCGTGAGACGCTCAATGAATATTATTACAAAACTGATCTCTTAAAACAATTACTGCCACACCTTGACATTGATAATTTGATTTACAAACCAGGCAGAAAACAGAATTCAATTAAAAATGAAATGTTTTAAAAAGATAATAACATCTGCACAATAGGTTTTGGGGGCAAAAATATAAATGCCTTTAAAGCTATACTGTTATTATGTTTTAAGAACATTTATGCAGAAGCCCCCGAACTTATTCAGGGGCTTTAAATTTTTGATTTGGAGGTATTGATAATGAACGGAAAAATTATATCTATTGCAAATTCTAAAGGTGGTGTCGGAAAAACAACCACCACAGTTAACCTTGGAACTGCCCTTGCAAGACAAGGGTATAAGGTGCTTTGTTGTGACTGCGATCCACAGGGTAATTTCAGTGCTGCCCTTGGTCTAAAACCTGATACAATAACAACAACTATTGCAAACCTCATGATGTCAGTTATAGAAGACAACGGCTCGGGAACCGAATCTCTCACTAACTGTTGCATTATACACCATAATGGTTTGGACATAATTCCTTCCAACCTCAAGCTATCAGCAGTTGAAATAAGCCTTATTTCTACAATGAGTCGTGAAACTGTTTTGAAGAAAATCCTGACCCCTTTACGCTTAAGGTATGATTTCATACTGCTTGATTGTCTCCCTTCGCTGGGGATGCTCACTATCAATGCTCTTGCGGCATGCGATAGCGTTATCATTCCGTTAGAAGCACACTATTTAAGCTACGAAGGTCTGGAATTAATCCTTCGGACCATATCACAGGTAAAGAGAAATATTAATAATGCTCTTACAGTTGAAGGTATTATCTTCACCAAATACCAGAGCCATACGAATTTCTGCCGCAGCATCCGAGAACTGGTAGAACGCGAATATGGCGAGAGCATTCATATATTCAAGGATATGATAGGTCACTCTATCAGAGTTGCAGAAGCTTCAGCCGTTGGTGTCAGTATATTTGACCATGACCCTCAGAATTCTGTTGCTGAAGCCTACCAAAATATTGCTCTAGAGGTGGCGGGCCATGAAAAATAAAACCATGTCGCAGATACTGAGCAATCGCATTGAGTCCAGAAATACAAACCAGCGGCTTGATAAGGATTTTAATAGCCTTTTCGGGATAACTGTAGATGAGGATGTTGAAAGAGTAGTAAAAATACCCCTTACAAAATTATTACCTTTCAACAATCAGCCCTTCAAACCATACTCCGAAGAAAAACTTGAGGAGCTTGCAAGAAGCATTCAGGAACAGGGATTATTAAACCCTATTATTGTGAGAAAGGCCGCCGATAGTGATAATTATGAAATACTTTGCGGTCACAATCGTGTAAAAGCATATGAAATACTTGGTTTCAGCGACATTCCTTCATTTATTAAGGATGTTGATGATGATGTTGCTACATTAATCCTTACTGAATCAAACCTACTTCAGCGCGAAAAGCTTCTTCCGAGTGAAAAAGCAAAAGCTTATCGAATGCAGATGGACGCACTCAAACACCAGGGTAAAAAGATAGATATAAACGAAGAAATTAATGAAGCATCTAATTCTATAACTTCTGGACAATTTGTCCAGAAGTTAAGCAGAGATAAAATATCTCAAAATAGTAATGAAAATGGAAGACAAATTACACGATTTATTCGGCTGACTTACCTTATTTCTGCCATGCTCGATCTTGTGGATGAAGAAAAGCTTCCATTCATCGCTGGAGTAGAACTGTCATATTTGAAACTTGAAGAACAGAAAGCTGTTTATGATTTCTTCTTTACCGAAAAAAGAGTTAAACTTGACCTGAAGCTTACTGCAAAAATACGTGAATTTTCTAAAACCGCTGAAGTTACTACAGAAGCTTTAGATGAGTTTATAAAAAAGGAAGAGCCGGAGTATAAGAAAAAAACCAACTTCACAATAAAACGTAGCCATTTAAAAGAGTATTCGGACATATTACCTGATGATAACGAACTGGAAAGATTATTTCTAGAATTTTTAAAGAATTATAAAAAACAAAAAATCTAATAAAATTAAAAAGCACAACTTTGGAACTTACATATGTAGGTTCCTTTTTTATGCCCAAATATACCCTGAAAGGCAAGGTGTAAGAGCATGATAGATTATCAGTTAAAAAAGCAAATGGAGCAAGCTCTTCTTGAAGGCAGAAAGCAAGATGCGCTTATACTCAGCCAGAAGCTTGATGTCCAAATAGTACAAGCAACAAAAGCGATGATGGAAGCTAACGCTTCAGTATCATCCAGTAATATAGAAAGGAGCCAGTCAATATGAAACAGTTTATTCTGCGGCTATTCCCTATTGTCATCATTTTTCTATTTGTATTTTCAACACAGGCCTTTGCAGCAGGAGACCTGATGAGTAATGCCCAGAGACTTCTCAATGATGTATACGGTAAATTCGTCGCTTTCAGTACTGCCGGTGCTGGAATAGGTGTAGGTACAGGCGTATTCATGCGGAAGTTTTCCATGGGAAAGCAGCATACGATTGAGCTAGGCGGAAAAATCATCAAGGATTCCATTATTGGTTGGGGGGTTCTCAATGGGCTCGGTTTAATTTTGAACTTCATAGCCCCCTACCTTCAATAAGCTCTTATCAAGTGACCTCATAAAATAAAGTTGGAAACTAAAAAATAATGTTCGAAACTATTTTGTATTCGTAAAATAATGTTGGAAACCAAATATTCTATTAAAGATGAAAATATTCCATATTTATATATTAAAAAGTCTGCAACTACGAGTATTTCTGGACTTTGGTCTTGATAATACTTCCAATTATATTTCCAACATTATTTTCAGTTCCAATTGGTATAGTATCCAAATTGTATACTGATTTGGAATAAGTGGATATCTGGTTTCCAACTTTGTTTTTTATAAAAGACAATAGTCTAACGATAGAATGCCTCTTTGAAGGCATTTTTAGTTTCCAACTTTATTTAGAAAGGACATCAAGCCTACCCGGAAGGAGGTGGACTATCAATTGATTCTTGACCTTTTCATGGAGCTTATCAACGGGTTGTATAAAATGATTATTGAAGCCATTTTCAATCCCTTCAAGGAAATGATGAAATTCTTTCTGGCAACGCCTGATAATCTACAGCAATTTGAATACGTTTCAATAATTTTAGAAAAGACACGTATTATAGGTATTGCATTGCTGATACTTATTGTCGGATGGCAGTCTTTCAAGGTCATGTTTTCCTTTGCAGGCTTTGAATGTGAAGACCCAATAAAGATAGCTGTCCGGGCAATAATCGGCTGCTTCTTTATTATCTACTCCAATGACCTGATTTATATCATATTATACATATTCCAAAACATTGTAAATCTTGTGTGGAGTGCCTGGGGCGGCGGTAGTGTATCAGATAGTCCCCAGATGTTTATCGATGGCATTACCGCCTATATTTTTGGAGCCACCGGAGTACTCTCGCTGCTGCAAATGTTTTTGATTCTTTACCTCGTATACAAGTTCATCAAGCTCGCATTCAAATTTGCAGAGCGCCTGGTACTCACTACCCTGCTTATCATGGGTGCTCCACTGGCCTTTGCATGTAATGTGGCAAGGGCTACAGAAGGTTTCTTTCAGGGCTGGGTAAAGCTCTTTGTAGGGAATCTTATCATTCAGATAATGCAGCTCATAATGTTCATTTCCATTGTAATGTACATGGGTACTCAAGCCAGTATGACCAATCTTTTTTCTTATGTCATTATCGTAGCTATGATAAAGGTAACGGAGAAGATGGAAGAAATCATGCGTGATATATCTATGAATGTTGGAATCGGCCGGGACATGTCCTCTGCCCTACGCAGCATTACATCTGCCGCTCAGACAGGAAGAACCGTAGTGGATGTGGTCAAGGTGTTCTCTAAATAAGGTGGTGGTAAACCATGTCAAAAGGCAAGTTTAATCTTGCGAATATTGTAAAAATGGCAATCGCAGCAGTTAGAGCCGCTTACGGAGACTATACAGGGGTGGCGGTTGAAGGTGCAAGCCTTCTGGCAAGAGCGGCTAAATATATATTCATATTCATCATCGGCCTCCTGCTGCTTTTCACCATCCTTATAGGGGCACTCATACAATCCATTCCAGGCTTCAAACAGCTTTATGAGCTTTACCGGCATTTTAATCCACCCTCATATTCTACTGTAACAGCGCCTGCTGTTTCACCAATACCAACTGATGTAAAAATGTACTTTCCTATCCCCTCCGGTAATGCTGCAAGCTTTAGCTATACAAATGGGGATAAGCGCAGCCATGAGGGAATTGACATCTTTACTGACCGGAATACACCGCTTATCGCAATTGAAGACCTTAAGATAATTAAAATCGGCTGGGACTCCATCGGTGGCTGGATGATACTTCTTGAATCCCTGGATGGAAACCGCAGGTACTACTACGCTCACCTCGAAAAATATTGCGAAAGCCTTGAAATATACAGGGATATGACCGGGGCTGCAACCGACCCTGTAATTATAGTAAATGCAGGAGATGTCCTCGGCTATGTCGGAAGCTCCGGCGATCCTGCTTCGGATTCAAGTCCCGGTGCAGATACAGGCGTTCCACCTCATCTGCATTTTGAGCTATGGCTGCGGCAGAAGGATAAATACATCTTGGTAAACCCGTATCAATTTTTGAAGCTGCTTGAAGTTAATAAGTTTATACTTTCTGAGAATGAATAGGAGTTTAAAATTATGAATTATGAAAAGGAAGATATGTATATCATCCCTCACAATTACATTGACGCAGGAAAAATACTAGGTTTTATTGAGAGGGAATCCCTTGTGGCAGCCTTGGTGTGGCTGGTTCCCCTAACCTTAGTGAACTTTAGATTTCTTCCTGTTTCAGTGGATATCCGGATATTCATTTTCATCCTTTTGATTTGCCCACCTACCATTATCCTGCTTGTTGGGATCGGAGGTGAAACGGTTGTTGACTTTCTCCGGTATTACCACAGGTTTTCAAGCTGCAGGAAGGTGTACCTTTATGAAAAGGGAGGCTTTGAGAGATGAAAATAAAAGGTAGGAAAAAAGGCAAATCAGACACAAATACAGCCATGGATTGGCTGCCGGTAAAAAGCATCAAAAGCGGAATAATGGCACTTAAGAACGGAAGCTTTGTAAAGTTGATTGAAGTCCAACCCATCAACTTTCTTTTACGGTCTAAAAATGAGCAAAAAAGTATTATCTACAGCTTCAGAGAGTTTCTTAAGGCGTGCCTGTTTCCTATGCAGATATCCATTCAATCCCTGAAGGCTGACATATCAAGGCATACCAGCCGAATGAAAGAATTTCGTGATACAGAGAAAAACGATAATGCCCGGGAGCTAATATCTGCCTACATAGACCTTATAGAAGAGCTTCAGAATACCGAGGGCGTTAAAAGAAGGTTCTATATTTCCTTTCCCTTTGTCCCGGTTCCTGGAGTAAATACCCATACCAATGAGGATGTTCAAAAACAGTTGGAAGAAAAGGCAGCCAAGGTTAAAAGCTTTATCAAGCTTTGTGGTAATTATACTGAGACACCGGAAAATGAGGACAGACATTTGCTTAAAATACTATATTCCTGCCTCAATAAAAGGGCTTACGAAATAAAAAAGCTGTCTACAGGAATGGATGCGCACCTGTTTCCAGTACTCATCGGCAAAACGGAGGAGGAATGAAAATGTGGCCATTAAAAGTACGGTCAAAAAGTGTAAATGAAGCAATATCACAAAATAATAATGTTATAGAGTTTGGTAAGGGTGAGCCATTTGAAGGCCTTCTCCAAAAAGGTATGATTGGAACCCTGGACCTTATCTGCCCCACTTCAATTGACACTACCAAACCCGACTGTCTGGTCATTGATGGAATTTATTCAGCAACGCTGCTGGTTTGTTCTTATCACTTTGAACTTCCGGCTGCATGGCTTGCAGACATCATTTCCTTTGGCGAGGGCATTGACATCAGCATCTATATAGAGCCATTACAGAAAGCCAAGGTGGTCAAAGACTTAACCCAGTCCATTGGAATAACACGAGACAGGCGTAAAAATGCCGGCGACAATCAATCGGATGTGGAAATTATGGAACTGTCAATCGACCATGCAAAGTACATCCGGGAGCGTATCAATAAATATAACGAAGACCCATATTATATTTATATTCTGATTACGGTTTACGCTGCAAGCAGGGAAAAGCTTGAGGATAGGTTGAAAGCAGTTGAAACCAAGCTGGGTTCGAAGGATATGATATCAAGGCGGGCGGATTTCCGCCACGAGCAGGGCTTTTTATCCACCCTCCCGCTTTGCAGTCTTGATGCATCGCTTAAAAAGTCCACCCGCAGGAATGCATTGACCTCAGGTGTTTCAAGCATATACCCCTTTACAAGCTATGAATTCTGCGATGAAAACGGAATCCTGTTCGGGAAAAACGAGCACAACAATAGCCTGATCATCGTAGATATTTTCAATTCCTCAGTATACAAAAATGCCAATATGGTGATATTGGGAACAAGCGGCTCCGGAAAATCTTTTACACTGCAGCTTATCGCACTCCGGCTTCGAATGCAGGGAATACAGACTATGATTATTTGCCCCTTGAAGGGACACGAGTTTGTCCGGGCTTGCAAGGCTATCGGCGGGCAGTATATCAAGCTCTCCCCCGCATCAAGTGATTGCATCAACATCATGGAAATCCGGAAAAGCACTTGTGAATCATATTATGATGAAGGTGAAGAAAATATTTCAATTACCTCACGGAAAGAGGACTCCCTGCTGCTGGCAAAAATACAGAAGCTGCACATCTTTTTCTCGCTTCTCATTCCGGACATGACGGCAGAAGAAAAACAGCACCTGGATGACAAGCTGCTGCAGGTTTATGCCCGGAAGGGGATCACCTGCGACAACGAATCCCTATACTCCTTTGAAACGGAATATGCAAGCTTTTCACTCCAGCGGAAGTTTAAAGAGATGCCTGTGCTGGGGGATTTATATATTTTACTTGAAAGCGATCCCCTGACAAAAAGGATTGCCTTGCTGCTGAAGAAAGCTGTCAGCGGTTCCTTCCGCTGCTTCAATAACCCCACCAATGTTGACCTGTCAAATAAGTATATTGTAGCGGATATATCCGAACTAAAGGGAGAAATGCTCCCGGTGGGCATGTTCATTGCGCTGGACCTTTTCTGGGATCGTATCAAGGAAGACAGGACTGAAAAAAAGGCGGTTTTTTTGGATGAGCTCTGGACCTTGATTGGTTCTGCCGGCAACCGGTTAACCGCTGAATTTGTGCTCGAAATTTTCAAAATCATCCGGGGCTATGGCGGTTCCGCCATCGGAGCCACCCAGGACATCAGCGACTTTTTTGCTCTTGAGGATGGCAAGTATGGCAAGGGAATCATCAACAACGCCAAAATCAAAATGGTGCTGCAGCTCGAAGAGGAAGAAGCTCAGACGCTTCGCGAAGTATTGAAGCTCACAGATGAAGAAATGTCCAAGGTTACCTCCTTTCCAAGAGGGCATGGTTTATTTTATGCTAATGCAAACCACGCTGCGGTTGAGTTTAAAGCTTCGGATATTGAGCGACAACACATAAGTTCGGACCGCGAGGAACTGGCTGCTTTAAAAAGAAGTGCGGAGCTTCGAAAGGTATCCAAAATAAATGAAGATTTTTATGTTGATAGAAGGGAGGCTGTAAAATTTGATGGTAATAACGGCGCTTAACAACCAACCTGTCCAGGATCTGCTTAAAGAGAAATGCCCCGGCATGGGATTCCCTTTACAGGATATCTCCTACCAGGAAGCTCTTCTTGAAGCCCTGCAAACTATTAAAACCGATGTTGTACTCATCAATATGTCGATTGAAGGCGAGCTTCCTCCGCAGGATTTCATAACGCAGGTTCGCAAGTACAACCCCTCAGCCAAAATCGTTCTCGTCTTAAAGGAGGTCAATGAGGACTTCAGGAATTGGCTGGTCACCAAAGCTGTTTATGATACCTTCATTGATGGGCAATGCACCTTTGAGGATATCAAGATGGCGCTTGCCCAGGAGCGGCGTGAGGTAGTTATAAAGAAAGAGATCGTGGTTGAGGAAAAGGTTCTGGAGAAGAAAAAGGTCGTCACCCGGAAGGAGATTGTAAAAGTTGGGATTAAAAAACTTATCCTGCCCGTTATTGCTTCCACGGAACTTGCCTGTGAAATGGCATATTGTACTGCAAGGCTTACAGATCTTAAAGTCACACTTGTAAACCTAGATACGGTTAAGGGCTTTATTGATATATACCTTGGTGTAGAAAGACCCGACAAAAACAAAGCCTTCCTGTTTGCAGAAGAAACCAAAGGAGGCAGGATCCCCGATATGTCTTCTATAGAATTCTGCTTTACGGAAGTCCTTGACAATCTTTTCATCCTTGACCTGGCAGCAGCTCCGGAAAGACTTACTGCTGCAAAATCCAATGATATAGTTGATGTGCTCCTGTCCTGCTACTCTCTTTTTGACATCATATTCATTGCCGTTCCATGGGAAAGCCCATTCATAAGACATGCAGTGTCCATGGCCGATAATACCATTATCGCATCAGGAGCATATCTGGATGAACTTGCTGCAGCATCAGGCTTGACTGAAAAGCTTATCAGCAATGATATTTCCTCTGAAAAGCTGTTGTATCTGTTTCATGAATATAAAGCTGGTGTCAGCCTTCCAGATCAGTGTCTTAGAGAAAGGCTTGGAGAAAGGTATATGGGAAAAATACTGCATGATGATGCCAGGTGCCGGTCACGAAACCGGGATGGGCCGGAGGGCTTTTTCAGCCGTTTGTGTTATCCCTTGCTCAGGTCTCAATATGCCGTAGTACTTGAACGCTTCAGCCTGTACCCTGCCCATTCGTCAATAACTGGTATCAAAAGTTTTGCCATATCATTGTTTCAAAAGAACCCTCCCGACCTAACCTTTGCACTGAGAGAAGCCACCGGCGTACTTGCCTATGCTGGCTTTCTACTGGGTAGGAATACTATAAAATTTCTAAAATTGATAACTGCAATTATAAAAATGCTTTTCAACCCTTTCATAATAATTTTACTCCTTGCTCTACTTGTCATTGCCCAGTTGTCGGGAGTGAATCTTTTAGACTATATGAAAAACCTTATACATCTATTTCATTAAGGAGCGAATTGAAATATGAAAATAATACTGATAACCGGCGGCAGAAGAGCCGGTAAAAGCCATATCCTGCTGTATACAGCCAAGGTCCTTGCCAATGCAGGTTTTAAAGTACTGGCAGCAGATGCAACCATAGATGGTGATATCCTGAGTTTCTTTAATATAAACTATTCTCTTGAAGACCGGTTCAAACTGGACGGTTCTTCAGTCATTACCCGTGAAGGCTTTGACATCATGGCTCCGGGTATGCAGTTAGATGCCGACCTTCTTGAACCTCAAGAGGCAGACAAAGATTTCATACTGATTGAAACCGACAGGGTACTCTCCATACCCCCTTATGTACCCGTACAGACCGTCCTGGTACAGGATATGGATAAAGAAAACCTCTATTCTCTTAAAGCAATAACTCACCAGAATTTAAAGAACAATACCGAAATGCCGGCCTGCATCCTCATAAACAACTATATCCGCTGTAAGCTGTCCCTGAAATATATATGTCACACTCTAAGTACATCACCAGAACAGCTTTATATAATACCTATGGATATACGGAATACGGCAAAAGCATTAAACAACAGGGTGGACGGCAGGTTAAGTCTCAAGGGTTTCACTACTGAACACAACCGAAGTGTTTTCTCTCTCGCATGTGAGGTTTCAGAGATAGAAAACAACCGGAAGAACTTCAAGAAATATGCATATTGATTGGAGGAAGGAAGAATGATAAGAAGCAGGACAGGAGTCATACTTTTTATTTCAGGGATTCTATTCACCCTTATATTAACTGTCTGTACTTTCCTGGTGCTATCCAGGACTATATACAAAAATCAAAGGTTCACTTTTTTTTCTATACAGCAAAAGACTTCCGAGGAAAAACAAGAGAAAAAAGTATTGGTAAAGGTACTTGCAGCAGCACAGAAAATAGAAAAAAACGAGGAAATCACCGATTTAAAAACAAAGTTAATTGAAATTCAATCGGATACAGTGCCACCTAATGCTGTTTTGAATGCAGATGTTCTTAAAGGAAAAAAAGCAGCGGTTGCTCTGGAACTAAATACCATCATTACCGAATCCATGCTGTATTCTATTTTTCAGGAGCTTAAGGAAACCGACAGGCTACTGGATTACGAATTGCCAGGCGGGTTGGTAGGTGGACTTGTAGATGAAGGCAGCTATATTGACATAGAATTTGTGAAAACAAAAGGCGAAACCTTTGTAGTCCTTTCAAAAAAGCTTGTAAAAAAGAAGCTTGACAACGACAGAATAATCCTGCTGCTGACCTTCGAGGAACGCAGGCTGATAAATTATGCACTGGCCGAGCAGAAGATCCTTGGCGGCAGGCTTGAGGCAGCAATATATGCCGATGAAAGGCAGCCGCTATCAAAGGTCAACTACCCGATTCCAAAACTGGATATAAATCAGCAACAGGTTACTCAGGTTAATAAATCAGAACCGGAGAAACAATCGCAGCCTATCCCGTCTGATGCAGACAGGCCTTTGATGGGAGGGAACTGACGGATGAAAACATCAAAAGTGGTTGCTTTCTGGAGCCCCTTTCAAGGCCAGACCGGCCAGACCCTTGCTGTAGCTTCGGCCGGTTCATACATTGGTATTAACTACAATATATCAACCCTGCTTATGCATACCCATTTTACCCGTTCAAATCTTGAGAATGTCTTTTTACCTTCAGAAAAGGATATTAAGTCCATACTGTTTGATGAGAAAGGGATAGATGCCGTTGTAAAGCTTGCCCGTACAAAGCAGCTTTCAGACAGGAGCCTTACCGACTATACCACTTCACTGGTCCCGGGAAGACTGGAAATTCTGGCAGGCACAAGCAAAACCGGCAGTGAGGCATTTACCCGCATTACAGAAACCCTGCCATATATCATAGCCTGCGCCAGAAAATCCTTTGACCTGGTACTATGTGATGCAAATCCGGGATCAAATTCCGATATTACCGGAATAATTCTTGAGAACTCCGACCTGGTGGTAGTATGCTTGAACCAGAATCTTGAAGTATTAAAGGAGTTTTTTAAAGGACATTTACTTCATCCTGAAATACAAAACAAAAAATATATTATCCTTCTCGGCAATTATCATAAGGATTCCATATATACATCCGGATATATTAAAAGACTTTTCAAATACCAAAATGCGGTTTATACCCTTCCCAGATGCACAGGACTTATGGATGCCTATAATAGCCATGATATCCTGAAGCATTTCTTTACAAACAACGATGTAAAAGAGCCGGATAACAACAATATGGTTATTCATGAGGTTGAAAAGCTAGCATCAAGAATAATCCTGGAACTGGAGACTGACTTAGGACTGCTTTTAAATCCGGTTAAGAAATATTCATTGATAGATATATTAAATATTTTTCCTAGAAAGGGGTGAACGGAAGTGGCAGATACAGTACAGGACATCAGCAGGATGGAAATGAATCTGATTATATGCTATGTCTCGGCAACCATAGATGAAGTAACAAAGAAAGGCATATCCGATGCCGGGCTCACTCCTGAAGAATATGAAAAGAGGGAAAACAAGCGTAAGCGGCTACAGCAGTCCTTAAAGGATTGTACATATGGTTCCGTTCCTGACAAGCAGTTTGTAAAGGACTTTATATCCGACCTTCTGGAAAAGGCTTACGGTATTGACAAAAGCAACATTGACCTGATAATAAGCTTTAACAAGGATGAATACCTGACAGCTATAGATAAATTTGACATCCTGCTCAATCAATATAAAAAGTGCCATGGCAAAAAGGCTCTTGATGAGCTTATACAGAAATACCGGTTAGATGAAATGAGACAGGTTGATGGCATGCTATACTTTTGCATCACAGAGGAAGATATAGAGAATATCTGGAAAGATGAGAAACCCGCCCTGTCCTTCCGGGACAAGCTGGATGTTGTTGTACAGCGGGTATATTCCCGGTACAAGGGCTATCACTGTATAGACGACATTCTTGATATACAGGTGGATGGAATCTCAGGAGGTGTGAACGGACTTCCCGAAACTTTTATCCATGACCACTCAAAGGACTATGAATCCTATCTGCATCATCTGGAGGGTAAAAAAATCTCCAGGAGCTATGAATCGGTATGGCTCTTCTACCGGGGTAAATCCATCCACCTGCGCTTTCTGTCCTTCGGCTCCTATGATGAACTGAAACGCATCTGTGAAAACATATACAAGTTCGGAAGCCCCGGCCAACTCTCCCAGGCAACCGGATACAAGGTGAACAAGCTCAAGGATGGATCAAGGGTTGTGGTATTAAGGCCGGAATTCTGTGAAAGCTGGGCGTTCTTCGTCCGCAAGTTCGACCTGCCCGATGTATCATTGAACTGGCTGATTAATGATAAGAATGCTGAAATGGTAAGAGAATTCCTCACCTTTCTTGTGAAGGGCTGCAGGAACATATCCATTACAGGGCAGCAAGGCACAGGCAAAACCACTTTGCTCAACGCATTGATTGAGCATATTTACAGCGTGTATACCCTGCGCATCCTGGAAATGACCTTCGAACTGCATGTGCGTGCAAGGTTTCCCGAAAGGAATATCGTTACCGTGCAGGAAACAGATACTGTAAGCGGACAACAAGGGCTGGATATATTCAAAAAGACGGACGGTACGGTAACTATTGTAGGAGAGGTTGCCAGCGACCCGGTAGCCGCATATATGATACAGACAGCTCAGGTAGCGTCTCTCTTTACCCTGTTTTCCCATCATGCGAAAACCTTCAAGGAACTTGTGATGTCACTCCGGAACTCGCTCCTGAAGACCGGCATATTCCAGAACGAGAACATAGCAGAGGAACAGGTCGTAAGGACGCTGCATTTTGATATTCATCTGAAAAAGAGCATAACAGGAAAACGTTATATAGAAAGAATTACCGAATGCATACCTCTTGATGAGGAGGACTATCCAACCGGTTTCAGGGATGCAGCCAACATATTAGAGATACAAATGGCCTTTTACGAAACCCAGCTTGCCTTTTTCAGAAAAATGACAGGTAAAAGGTTATATACATGGAAGGATATAATCGTCTTTGATGAGGGACAGGAGGAATACATCGTAGTCAACAGGCCTACAGAAAATTCCCTTCATGAAATGAAAAGCTGTATGCTTCCTTCAGACAGGATGGCGTTTAACGGATTCATTAAGAAGCATTTCGGAGGCGTATTATAACATGATAAAAATAATATTACTTCTTTTCTTTACAGTCGCACTCCCCATACTAATTATACTCTGGGTCATATATTATGGAAATGCTATCACAAAACAGGACACCGCTTTAAACATAAGGAGCGGAGGCAAAAAAGGCATGAAAGATGCAAAAACATATAATGCACTTTCTCACCTGCCGGTCATAGGTAACTACCTCACATACCTTAAGTCAAGGCTTAACACGGGTACAATCCTTGATGAATACTCATCCAGAAACAAAGCGGTATATATAGCACTTGCTTCGGTTGCAGCAGCGACAGTTGCCTTTATCATAGCCCTCCGGCTTTATGGCACAACCTTTTATATGAAAGCAGTCATGCTGATATTTTCAATTTATCTGGGTGGGTTTATGGCAAACAGTCTTTCAGGTAACAGCAGCAGGCTTCTGGAATATCTATCAGAGTTTATAAACGATATAAAACACCATTACCATGCTTCAGGTATGGTTGATGAATCCATCTATGAAGCCGCTGTTATTGCTGAACCTGAAATGGAGCTTTATGGGAAGAAGCTTTACAGGATAATCAACTCAAGTGCAGGTGAAAAAGAACTGGAAGGCTACTATGAGAGATGTCCCAACAAGTTTCTCAAAATTCTGGCGGGATTCTCTTATATGGTTAAAGAGTACGGGGATAGGAAAATTAACGGAGTCAGCCTTTGTATCAAGAACCTTAACTATATCATTGAAGAAATATATCTTGAAATAGTCAGAAAATCACAGCTTGCATACTGGTTAAAAGGCCTTCCCCTGATCGCCATACTTCCGGTGCTTTTCCCACCATGGATTGAAAAATGGATGTCAGACAGCTTTCCAGCTTCAGGTGAATTTTTCCGTTCGTCCACCGCATTCTTACTGAAAAACCTTGTTTTGTTCCTGGTAGCCATATGCTACATACTTATTCTTCAGCTTAAAGGAAACAGTGAAAAAGGTAGTTCCAAAAGAAAGAAAAATATGCCTGAACAGAAGCTGCTTGAAATAAACAATATAGAGGTTCTCGTATCCCATATGGCGCCAAAACCCGGAAGCCTGAAACACAAGAGGCTTTCCAGACTCATTGGAGACAGTGGTACATACATAAGCCTGAAGACGGTATATTTAAGGAGATTACTGTGCGGTATTGCAGCTTTCATGCTCTTTATCTCAATTTTTCTTACTTCCCATCGCGTTAATGTGGACGCAATCATGAATGATGCCGCCTATGGCATAAGTAAAAACAATCTTTACATGATGCTCGGTAAGATATCCCATGAAGAACAGGCTTCCAAGGATAGTATCAACAGGTATGATACAGAAATTATAAAGTTCCTTGACGGGCATAAAGTTTTGTTATCAGGCGAAAAGGTGGTTGAGGCTATAAAAGCCGAGCTTGATAAGAAGGGTTACCAGTTAGGTGATACACAAATCGCTTCCGAGAGGATATATAACAAACTTGAAGCAAGATCAGAAGAACACCTTAAACTCTGGGAGATACTGTTGTGTTTACTTCTCGCTTTTATTTTCTCATATATCCCCATATGGCTTTTATATTTCAGGAAAACATTGAGAAAAGCTGACATGCAGGACGAAGTGTTCCAGTTCCATACCGTAATCTTGCTGCTGATGAACCATGAAAGCGTGGATGTAAGAAAGGTGTTGGAGTGGATGCACCAGCTTTCGGATGTGTTCCGGGAACCAATCAACCGCTGCCTGAACAACTTCCATGACCCAAAGGCAGCACTTGCAAAACTCAAGGAGGATGTCAAATTCAAGGAATTCACCTATCTAATTGAGAACCTGGAGATGGCCAGTGATAAAATAAGCCTCCGGGAAGCCTTCGATTCCCTTGAGCTTGACCGGGATTTCTACAGGGAAAACAGGAAGGAGGCCAATAAGAGGACTGTCAGTAGCAGGATAGAGCTCGGAAAGCTCATCGGCTTTATTCCCTTCTATGGGACTATAATCTTCTACCTGCTGCTTCCCCTTTTATTGGTGAGTATAACAAGCCTTAAGACTATTATAAAGCAGCTTGGGCTGCGGTGAAGGGAGGATTGAAAGTGTTTGATACCAGTTAAATTGGCAATGAGTTTACCCTATTATACTATTTCAATCTTTTAGTCCAAACAAAAATAAACAGGAGGCTTTAATTAATGGATAATGTTTTAAAAATCGTTCTTCTCGGTGCGGCAGTACTTTTGACAATCGGTGTTATCGCTATAGGTATAGTACTGTATAACTCCGGACAGCAGGTTGTAACAAAGAGTGAGCAGGACCTGGCCGGTATGTCAAATGCTCTTTCGCAGACAAAATTCGAGTCCTATAACAATACTGCCGTAACCGGCAGTCAGGCTATAGGCGCTATAAGGCTTTACAGTGATCAGGGTACCCTTAATGTTGTGGTCACCACTCTCGGTGGTACCGCCCAGACCTAC
>VEPD01000007.1 GCA_012027035.1 Ruminiclostridium sp.
CTATAGGATAATAATAACAGATAAATTTACATAAAGCAACAGTTTTTTTTAAAAAAGAAGCACATTTTTATACGTTTTCACGCTCCCGACCTTTAATTTATATTGGATTTATTATTTTGCATGAAGCGGGTATGGCTATAAACAAACAACGGCATTAAATTTATACCGTTGTAATAAAAAATCAATCACACGTTTATTTTTTTTACATCAAGAATACTTTGCTCAACCTTTTCCGATTTATTCCTGAAATATTCGGTCATTTCTTTAGAAGTCATGTTCTTTATATCCTCGTAATTTCTATCCCGGATTTCCCGGATTTCCTTCATTGCTTTAGATTCTCTATACATAGCTATTCCTCCTCGTCAACTATTTCATTTGGTGGAACTATAACAATTTCCCCACACCCAAATATTTTATTAATGCCATTAACGCCAAAGAAAGTCTTTAAATTCACCATATGCTTAAAATTCCACGACACAATAACATTGCAGCCACTTATTGAGGCTAATGATATATGCAATGCATCTTCTAAGCATTTTGGCGGTAAAACTTTCTGTTCAATATATTTATTTGCAAGCTCATATACATCATCGTTTATTGTTACTTTGCTATAATTAATCTCTTGTAAGTATTTTAACAATATAGATTTTTTAGGTTCCGGACAGTCTCCAATCTCTGAAAACACTAAATCAGACAAGACTATCTCATATTCACCTTTTTGTATCTCATGCCAAAATTTCTTCGTAAATTCCATCTTTTCCGGTATATCATCAGCCTGTAAATGGCTTATTAATTGAGGTATCAAGGCAAACTTTAAGCTTTTTCATTTTACTTTTCCCTCCACACTTATTATAAACCATTAAACAGATTTTTTAAAGAAAAAGCTTTATTGGGTCAAGGTTCTTTCAGCGTCTTATCCTCAAGCCTTGCGTGGATAATCAGCCTGTGGGTCGCCACATATATAGGTGTGCAGGTGATAAGCGTAATAATGTTGTCATTTTTGCTTCCTTTTATTACTGAAACATCATTAGGTAGAACGACAAGCTTTTCATATACTTTATACTTAAGCTCCTCTTTCTTTGTTGTGATTATAATCTCGTCTCCCACTACAAGCTCGTCCAGTCTGTTAAAGAATTTCCCGAAAGTGTAGCTCCTGTGCCCTGCCAGTGCGCTGTTGCCCGGCTGTCCAAGAGCAGCGGTTCCCGGTATGTGGCCTATCCCCACTTTCAGGTTTGACGCCTCGACGCCTTCGACAATGGGATCTTTAACCTTGATCTTGTCAATCCGGATAATTCCTAGAACTGTCTGTTTAACTGCGGGCTTTGCCGGTTTTGGTGTAACTTTAGGTTTGTTCGGTGAGGGAGTTCCGGTATTTTCTGTTACCCCTTCTGCTTTGGCGCCGTCAGGTGCAAATACCTCCTGAAGCTGTGAAAAGCCCTGTTCCGGATCAGCAGCGGCAGTTTCTTCTGCAGTTTCTTCTATAGAAGCAGCATCTTCGCTGTCCAGCCATTCTACCATCATTCTGTATTCCAGGTATTTGGTATATAATTGCCCTGCAAGGGGGCTCAAAGCCGCCAGGATCCCAACTATTATAAGTATTAAAGATAGTTTTTTCATACGCCTCACATCGCTTTATTTGTATTTTACATCTTTAACCGTTGATATACACCATAAGTTTTAATACCTTCTCTACCTATATGATACAAAAGAACAGGAAGGTTTACAACTCCCTGTTCTTTAATAACATGAATTGCTCATATGAATTTAATCTGGCTAATCCTTCATGATTACTTCAATTTTCTCCTGATCAGTAAACCAGCGCCGGAAAATCTATTTATCAGTGCTACTCTGTCTGATTTCCTGTACTCTTTCATGAGATAACCCTGTTCCTTTGACAACTTGCTCTACAGATATACCCATATTCAACAAATTCTTAGCAGTTCTCTCAATGCCTTGTTCAATGCCTTTTTCAAAACCTTTTGAGATGGCAATTTCTTCACGATTCTTAATCTCATTCCGTATAATCTCTTCTACTGCATACACCATACAAATCCCCTCCTTGTTTCCTTCAAACGCTCTCTTAAGCTCTTCTGCCTTTTCCTGTGATATTCCTCTCAAAGCTATATTTTTCAGCCATGTAAAAAACAATATTTGTGCTTCATCATCCAGTTTAGAAAACTGTACTGATACATTTTTCAGTTTTCCGAAAAGCTCATCGTAATTTTGCGATTGGTCAATATAAAACACCGCCCCTATTAGATTTGTCAGCTCCAATAGCCTGTTTTTATCATATCTGTTTACATCAAAAAGTATATACTTGAAATCCAATATATATTCGCCAAAAAGTTCGTTTGCTTCAATAGTTTCCCTGAAGCTTCTGCATACAGTCCAATTATCCTTACCGTTATACAACACGCAGGGAATTATGGCAGGTAGCTTGAACTCTTTTTTTCCTCCTCCTGTGCCGGCATCCTTGAAGATCACCCTCCATATCTCTACCATGTAAAGAAGTAGTCTGTAAGGCATCTGAAAATCCACCGTTGACTGCAGTTCAAGCAGGAGAAAGAACACTACCTCTTTTCCATCCAGCTTTACCCTGTAAACAAGGTCTGCTTCTTTATCTTTAAAATCCTGCAGTATAAAAGATTTATCTACGAGAATAACACTATTCTCGTCTATCTTCTCTACCCACCCCTGCTTCACGAAGCTCCGCAGCAGCTGCACAAATATCTTCTTGACCGATAGCAGGTATTTATAGCCCTTGTCATGCTTATTATTTATAACATCATATTCCTGTAACTTCTCACATACCACTGTATTTCCGATAAATCAGTCGCATACATATATTTTACCACACCCTTCAAGATAATTATATCCCGAACTGTTGTTCTGCGTCAAGTGTTGAGTAGAGTAGGTCGGTGGGAGAATTAATTCCCAGTTACTGTTCACACATTATCTGAATAAAAATCGATATACAGGCTTTTTGGTCTGGATGCCAAAACTATTTAGTTGAAGAACTCAGCCACACTAGCAAAGAGGTTTTTGCCATCAGAGCGCAATGAAGCAATCATGCCTATGCTGTTGCAAAGATAGCTAAAGCTGTTGAGCAAGAACGCAAACGCTTTTATTGTACCGCCGTAGTTTACGTCATTTACCCCTTCAGGGAACTGGGCATGGACGCGCTGCCCTGTCTTTATGCTCCTGAACTCCGGCGTGTCGTACTCATCGACGGATAAGCTTACGCACAGATTTATCACCTGTTTGGTGATAATCCGGCCAGTCGGCTTGTAATCGGGGCTGTCAGCGTACTTTTCAGGTGCAGGGATGTGTATTTTGTTCGTAGGCTCAAGCCTTTTTCTCCCATGTCCCTCATGCCCAGGTTGCCCGCCGGGTTGCTTGCCGGTCTTCTCGCGGTTGTTCTGGATTTTCTTGTGGTTGGGTTTCATGGAGGAGGGCGTTGACGAGTTCTCGTAGTCACGGTTTATCTGGGCTTTCAGTTTTTGGTTCCTGCCCATCTCATCTTCCAGCTCCGTCTTTGCCCTATACAACTCTCTGTTCTTCTCTAAGAGCTTGTCCTTAAGCTCGTAGATTTCCGTCTCTGCCCTGAGTGCACGTTTTTCCAGCCTCGCTAACTCGCTGTCCTTTTTCTTCAGTTCATCGGCATGCTCTTTGTCCAGTCCGTCAAAAACATCCATCCAGTGGTTGCGTATGGTGACCATCTGAGCGTGGGCATCCGCAAGTTCGCATTTAAGCTTGGTGACCTCTCGGTTCTTCTCGGCTAGCTGTTTCCTGAACTCAGACTGCATCTTCCTGTACTTTTCTCCTGACTCGAAAGCCTTCACTTGGCCTGTCAGGCTTTTCACTTTGTATTACGAACCTTTGAAATACCAGAATGTCGTCTTCCATTCTGTGTTTTGTAGTTATACCATAAAGTAAATTTCTTGATGATATACCAATCCATCTTGTTCAGCTGTTCTCCTGCGTTCTTTAACCCATAGTAATTTCTCATACCGATAATTTTAGGATTCAGAATTTCCACCATTTTCTGTATGTCCAGCAGCAACGTTGACCTACTGGCAAATACGCCTTTGACGTTATCCCTCATTTTCTGCATGGCTTTATTTGATGGAAACTGATGTGTTTCATTGAACCTCTGTCCTTTTGATGTTTCTGTAACTTTCCTTCTATGATGGAACCTCAGAAAGTCAAATCCTTCTTCTCCATCCCACATACTCACCAGCTTTGTTTTATCGGAATGCAGTTCCAGTTCCAGCCGTTGCATTTGATGATAGGTATGCCTAACGGTCTCTCTTCTCCATTTCCTTTGGGAATGTAGGTTCTTCTCACCGGTTTAGGATTGTATCTACCATCTATCAGTTCCTGCTGTATCTCTTGTAGGAATTTTTCAACTCCGTACTCCTCAATATCAGCAATCCCCATCTGGTCAATACCACCTGCTCCACCGTTGGCTTTCACTCTTTTCCATGCTTCTAAAAGTACATCCTTACGGTGTACTTTGTCGTAGAGGGCATGAAACCTCCGCTTGTTGTTTAACTTGGCTGCAAGGTATAGTTTCCTTTGAAGTTGTCGAACTTTTTCTATGGTGTTGTTAGCCTTTCGGGCATTCACTCACTCTTACCTCCATTGACTAGATATTTATATATATGCTATAATTTGGTTGGAAATAATCGTTTTATGTAAAGGGTTTAACAGCATGCAATATATAAAAGACAATGAATATCCTGAAAAAGAAACCTCAGAGGATACGAGCCGATTTCCAAACTCAGAGCCTTTTCCTGAACCGTCATGTGAAAAGATTATTATCGAAGACAGCAATGAAGAAGGAAATAAAGAAGGAAATAATAATGAAGAGGTCAATGAAAAGATCATAAATGATAATGATGATAAAGATAAACGTATAAGCTATTCAGTTACGACTAAAATCTTTATTAAAACTAAAGAAGTGTTAATGGATGTCTATAGCATCCGATCAGAATTACTGGTAATTCTTCTTTCTTCATTCCTCATGATTTCGCTGTTTAATATGCTGAGGATTAAAACTCCTGCGTCCGGGCTGGATTTTCTTAAAAGTATTAATATACTTGCATCAATAAGAAGTTTTATAATTTTATCTGTATTGGCCGGCGTGCTTCGCTTGTATTTCTATGACAGAAGGTTTACTTTGCTGTATTTGTTTTTAAGTACCTATGGTTTCACCTTTTGGTTGATTTATGAATTCCCGAAAGATTTGTATCTGACTTTAGGTTGTATAGCTATTGTAGGGGTTATTACATATAATTTGATCCGGGAAGAAAAAGATTCATTTACAATTACTCCAATAAAGAAAAACGTAGATTTTCTAATACTTTTTACTCTTTTTGCAGGAGCTGCTACTATACTATCTTTTGCAACAATTTACCGTTACCGGTCATTTGGTTCGTCAAACTTCGATTTCGGTATATTTGCCCAGGTTTTTGAATATCTTAAAACAACAGGTCTGCCATTGTCAACTACAGAAAGAGATAAGCTGTTATCACATTTTGCTGTACATTTTTCTCCGATATACTATACTATTTTACCGGGGTACCTCCTTTTCGATACGCCGGAATACCTTTTGGTCATGCAGGCTATTCTCATATGTTCGGCTGTATTTCCTATATTTTTTATATGCCGACATTATCGTTTGAATAATATGATTTCTTTACTGATCTCCGTCACATATCTGGTCTACCCAGGCACCATCAGTCCGGCAATGTTTGATTTCCATGAAAACAAGTTTTTAACGGTTCTTATCCTTTGGATGATTTATTTCTTTGAAAAGAAAAAGCCTGCACCCATGTACATTTTTATGATACTTACATTAATGGTAAAGGAAGATGCTGCAATATATATTTTGTTCCTGGGTTTATTCTTTATGCTGGTCCGAAAAGATTTCTATCATGGAAGTATAATCTCTATTTCGGCAATCGTGTATTTTATAATTGTGGTCACCCTGATGACGAAATATGGTGAAGGGGTAATGGATAACCGCTTTGTTGCCTATTTGCAAGAAGGAGAAAGGGGTCTTTCAAATATTGTCAAAAATGTAGTATTGAATCCGGCATATTTTATTAAAAACATATTCACCAGTGAAAAACTGGAATTTGTTTTATATATGATGATGCCCTTGTTATTCGTTCCATTGGTTTCCAAAGAATTGAAAAGATTGATTTTATTAATACCTATGATATTGATAAATCTTATGGCATTATACCCCTATCAAGCCAATATCGGTTATCAATATACCTATGGCGTAGCTGCAATCCTGTTTTTTATGTTTATAATCAACCTGAAGGATTTTAAAAATAAATATATTATCATGATTTGTACCATTTCCGTATTTGCCTCTTTTACATTAACAATTACATCTGTTGGAAACAAAGTTTCATATTATCGGAAAGCATATATGACAGATAAGGAAAAGTATGCCGAGACCGAAAGAATATTAGAGAAAATACCATCCTACGCCTCAGTTACAGCAACCACCTATATGATTCCTCATTTGTCAAAAGTGAAGATTCTTTATATGTATCCTTCTTTGAACCAAACAGAATATTTTGTTTTAGATGCAAGAGAGCGGGATACAAAAGCTGAAATTGAAAAAATGTTAGAAGAAAATGGCTATAAAATGATTGGCTCCGGAGGAATAGCATACGTTTACAAAAAGCAATAGCTTTCTATCCGGTTATTCAGTCCTTGTCCCGTATCACTGCTATTTTTTACATGTTTCACCATTGGAAATACTTCGAACGTCGGAAGATCCCTATCAGTATAATAATGATCGAACCCGCAGTAATGCCTGCCCCCAATGGAAAATACGGGGTCATGTAACGCATTTGGATAGTATGCTTTCCCTTGTCTACGTCAAATGCCAGAAACCCTTCGTCAATGGCATAAGTATCAACTGATTTGCCATCCACCTTAACGCTCCATCCTTTGTGATAGGGAATGGTTGTAAATAGCACACCTGATTGTTCTGCATTGACCGAACCCTTGATAAACGTATCCTTGAACCGCTCAATCTGTATCGAATTGCTCTTAACGATTTGAATGGCTTCCTTGAACTTCGGTTCATCCATTACATTGGCAAAAATGCCAAAGCCTCCGTTAATATCAGAATTGGCCTGATAAACAAGCTCAACCGAAACCGGTTTGCCCGCTTCACAAAAACCGACATCTACCATTGTTGAACGCTTCGCATTGAAATCAATTCTTTTGTCTCCAACCATTACATAGCCATAATCAATTTTATTAGGCTGCGTTTCAAGGTAAAAATATACATTCTGGTTTGCTACGTCCTTCAACTGAGTTGAAAATCTGGACTCTTTACCTTTATCATTACGTGAAAAGTTAAAATGGTAAGGGTCTTTCTGCGTAACGGCTGCGTTGGTTGTAGTACCTGCTTCCAGCTTAAGAGACAAAAAGACGTCCTTTATACCGCTCAGATTTTCAATAAAACTGTTTTGTACCGGAAACGGGGCGGACTTTTTGCTGCTCCATTTCTTCAAAGCCTTTGGTGCCATATAACCGACGGAGACAGCATATGGGTTTTCGTAAACGATAAGATTCCCTTTGGTATATACAGACGTCTTCAATTTCTCATCGATTTTGCCCGAACGCCGAATCAGGTATTTCACTCCAAGCAATGAATCAAGGGGGAGAGTGGAACCTTCATATTTATAACTATTGATACTGTTGGTGTGAAATCCGAAATTTTCCATGGTGGTTACGGTTTTTTTAGGCATCATGGAAGAAAACACCGAAATGCCGTTATAATTATACAAATATGGGTCATTGGGCGTCTTGGGCGGCATAACCTCCATGCGATAAAAACCTGTTTCATTTTTTTCTATTTTCTTTATTTGCTGAATCAGTTCCGAAACTTCCGCACCAGACAGATATCCGCTCCTGGTTGAATAATACTCGCTTTTATCAATCTTTTCCACAACCAGGATGGTAGAAATCATTAGTTCCAATGATACTGCCAAAAAGAAGAAAAGAGCGAACCTGGATGCGTTATAGCTTTTATCCTGCCTCATAGTAAATACAATTGTAAAAAGGCCTGTCAATAAAAGAATCAGATAGATATCCGGATAGCCAAGGGTCTTATCATTGAGTTTCTGAGTAATAAGTACCAAGCCCGCTGTCAGACCAGCCAATCCAAGCCATTGTTTGTTGGAAAACTCTGGCCTGGAATCCATCGTCCGAAAAGCGAGAGTAACCAAAAAGAAAATATATACAAGGGCATTTCTGAACGGCAGCTGGTTGGGAAAATGGAATCCGTGCCAGATGAAATTCAGTACGTTCAGATTAAAACTCATAATCATAAAGAAAAGCAATGCAGCATGTGCAATTTTCTCAGCTTTGGAAAAACGACGGCTCAAAAAAAACAATGGAGCCAGCATAAGTGTGGCAAGTCCGCAATAAATATTGGGTAAGCCTTCACGTATTGCAGGTGCGGCAATAGGAAAATGCCTGCCAATATAATCGAACAGATTGAAGTATTGCGTAATGTCCTTGGGGAAAGTCGAGCCCGATGCAGAAGTCAGCTTGAGAGCGAATATCGTTGGCAGTATCATAACCGCTGCAAAACCTGCTCCCAAAGCAGAAAAGGCTGCTACCTGAAAGGTCTTCGAAATAACTGATTCGGTATTTTTTACAGGTAAAAACTGAATTAACAGAAGCGGATAATACAAAATTGTAAATAACACAACAAAAAATGCTATATAGAAATTGGAAAACAGAAGCAGACCTAATGATATAGTATACAGCAATGCCTTCCCTTGCTTTATGAGACGAATCATGCCTAAAAAAATCAATGGCATTAGGTATATGCCTTCCAGCCACATGATGTTCCATGAATATGCCAAAGCATAGCCTGATAGTGAATACATCAGCGAAAAAGCCACTACCGTAAGATCCTTCTTGCCATAGGCTTCCTTAAGATATACTGTAAAGAATGCTCCGGAAAGACCTGTTTTAATTAGTATCAACAGTAATACAGCTTCCGTCAGGTTGCTCTTTGGAAATAATAAAAGCAGTAGATTCAACGGGCTGGCCAGATAATATGCGAAAGAAGAGTAAAAATCGGTACCCAATCCTCCCGACCAGGAGTAAAACATGCTTGTGAGTGATCTCAGCTTGTCCTGTAATTCAGATAACAAAGGCGCATACTGGTGAAAAAGGTCAATAACCAGAACATCCTTCGATCCAAAGGGAAAAATCCCCCTGGAAACATATGCGGTTTCTAAAATAATAATTGAAAAGATAAATGATATTAATGGAAGCCGGTTTTGGGCCATAAAAGAAACACGCTGTTTCTTAATGCAATGATCATTCGACATGCAAGCTGCTCCTCAACTTATTTTATAGAATATACTTGGAACTCCCAACCAACAATAGTTTAATAATATCAAAATACGCTGCATTTTACCAGCAAATTATGTTAATTGATTACAAAAAAGAGAGACCTTTCGGTCTCCCTTTCTCTAACTATTTATATTAATACTTAATTGCTTTTTCTAAATCTGCGAATCAACAGACCTGCTGAAGATAGCGCGAGTCCAGCTCCGTAGAATATCCCTGCCGGTATACCGCCTGTTTTTGGCAACTCTGCAGGAGCAGCCGGTACTTCAGGATCAGGGATTTCAATCGTAGTTTCTGCTGTGGTTTCCCCTCCCTGAGGTATGGTTTCTTCCGTTATTTGTGTGGTTGCCTGTGTAGTTGCC
>VEPD01000068.1 GCA_012027035.1 Ruminiclostridium sp.
ATATAAGACAGCCTTTATGCAGTTGAAAAAATGGCATGAGGATGTAAACGGCGGATTGAAATTGTCTATCAACATATCATCACGGCAATTCATGCAAAAAAATCTCATTGAAATACTTACATCTGCAATCAGCGAGGCGGGAGTGAAGCCTGAGTGGATAGCGCTGGAAGTGAATGAAAAAATTGCCTTTAAAAATCTGCAATATACCCTTTTAACACTTCGCAGCATAAAAGAAATGGGATTGGAAATCGTACTTGATGATTTTTGTTCAGGTTATTCTTCGTTAAGCTATTTAAAACAAATGCCAATAGATAATATCAAAATAGACAAATCATATATACACAACATGACTGAGGGGTCCAGTGAAGCAATGATTGTAAAAGCCCTGATATCCCTTGCCCACGATTTGAATCTTAAAGTAACGGCAGAGGGAGTGGAAACCATGGAAAAACTGGAGCTTCTCTCAAAAGAAAAATGTGATATGATCCAGGGTTATATTTTCAGCGCTCCTCTTTCTGAAAATGCAGTAGGTGAATATGAAAATATTGAAGGGAATTTCCTGCTCAAACGGAGTAGTGGCGGGTAAAAATCTATCTTCCTTCCACGAACCACTTGCCGTCTTCCAGCCATAAAAAGGTCTCATATCCGCCGATTCTGCACCTGCAACTTTATTGAGCCTGACAATTTTTTATCTGCTTTTTATCATTTTTATTGACTATTCTGCTTGGAAGTAGTATAGTTATAAAGATTGGCTGATTATCGAAGTTTAAACATTATTACCCAATACTATTATACTACACAACTTGTGCAGTTGTCAATATGTTTTGAAAAAATAATGTGTATATATTTATAACTATAAGGAGGCATTGCAATGGATTTTGATAATGGAGTATGGAAATATGAAAAAAGCAGACTTGAAAAGGTTCTTGAGCAAATAGACATGAAGCTGAAATCAGCTGAGGAGGCGGAGGGGAAAGTAAAAAACGAAGTCGTGGCCATGCAAAAATCCATGTGGGACAATGTGAACCCTACACCCGGAGGAGGTGATCTTGATGATCTGGCAAATATTTGGCAATTTCAGACAGATATTGAGAGAGAAGGCCGTAAAGCCCTGTTTGCTGCAAGCCTGGTGAAAAAACTGAAAAAAATGAGGAAGACGCCATATTTCGGAAGGATTGATTTTAAAGAAGACGGCAGCGCTGAGGAAGAAAAGCTGTATATCGGTATTGCAAGCTTGATAGCGGAAAAGACGCATGAAAGTCTTGTGTATGACTGGAGAGCGCCTGTAGCAAGTATGTTTTATGACTACGAAACAGGCAGAGCGGCATATGACTGCCCTGCAGGAAGGATAGAAGGAGAAATTCTCCTTAAAAGACAGTACAGGATATGGGAGGGAAAGATAGACTGCATGTTTGACTGCAGTCTGAAGATTGATGATGAAATACTTCAGGAGATTTTGGGTAAAAGTGCAGACAGCAGAATGAAGGTAATAGTGACATCCATTCAACGCGAGCAGAACAGGATCATACGCAATGACCTCCATAAGCTTGTGGTTGTGCAGGGACCTGCAGGAAGCGGCAAGACCTCCATCGCGCTTCACAGGATAGCTTACCTGCTATACAGGCATAGGGGCCAGGTGTTGGCGGACAATATAGTGATTTTTTCACCGAACGGTATTTTCAACGATTACATTTCAAATGTCCTTCCGGAGCTTGGTGAGGAAAACATGCACAGGGCTACTTTTATGGAATATGCCAGGTGGATTCTTGGAGACAAGTTTAAAACCGAGGATATGGGCAGTCAGATGGAATATATGCTTACAGGAAGGAAATCGCCGGGGTATCAGGAAAGAATTGAAGGAATAAAATATAAGGCTTCAACTTCATTTGTGAAGGTGTTAAAGAACTATTTGAAATATTTTGAAGATAACAAAGCTTTTGAGGATATTGAGTATAATGGCGTCATTATTGAAACGAAGGAAGAAATACGCGAATATTTTATTGAGGGATTGAGATTCCTTCCCCCTGAAAAACGGCTGATAAAGATAAGAAATAGGCTTGTAAGCAAGCTTGAGCCTTTCATAAAAGAAAGGATCGAACGGCTGGCGCTTGTATTGGCCGATACAGGGGAATATATCGACAAAACGGAGATTAAAGGCAGAAGCACATTTATTGCCAGGGAGGAGTTCAGACCTCTAAGAGAAAAAATTGAGAAAATGACCCGGCTGGATCTGATGGAGTGCTATATTGAACTGTTCAATGACAGAGATCTGTTTTACCGGCTTTCGGAAGAGGAGATTCCTGAAGCTTTTAATGAAATAAGCAAGATAACCATAGGGAGTATTTCTTCAGGGAACTCAAACTTCGAGGACGTCGGTCCGTTGCTGCTTCTGAACAGCCTATTATCGGGCGTTTCCGGCCCGGGCAATATCAAGCATGTAATTATTGACGAGGTACAGGATTATACACCGATACAGTTTGAAGTTTTCAAACTGCTCTTCAGTCACTGCAGTATGACTATGCTGGGGGATTTGAACCAATCAATAAACCCGTACATGAATATAGGTGAGTATAAAACGATCATGGATATTTTCGGTTTTGATCCGTCTCTGGCAGTCAGCTTGAGTAAAAGCTACCGGTCGACAAAGCAAATTACCGAATTCTGCAGGGAATTGCTGGTTAGTAAAGATGAAATAGAATATGTAAACAGGAGTGGCGAGCTTCCCAGGCTGTTTTGTTTAAAAGATGAAGAAGCGATGCTGGACAGCCTTGGAAAGAATTTGGCGCTGTTGAAAGCAAACGGAAGCAGGTCGATAGCGGTAATATGCCGGACAGCTGCGTACAGCTGCCATATGTATGAAAAAATTTCATACTCTATGGAAGCAAGACTTGTAAAGGAGGATACAACCGAATTCATAGCAGAGAATGTAATAAGCATAATACCCTCATATCTTGCAAAAGGCCTGGAATTCGATGCTGTACTTGTATTATGCGCCAATAGCGACGACTATGCTGCCGAAACGGAGAGAAAGCTGTTATATACCTGCTGTACAAGGGCTTTGCACCGGCTGTACATATACAGTATCGGCAAACTGCCTGAATTTGTAAGCGGTATGGATGGGAAGCTGTATGAAGCGATTGAAATCTGATCATCGGATCAGATGGAACATTTATTACCTGACAAGCCCCAGGCAGTTGCTCATCCGTCAAATATTTTCGAATACCGCATTGTTTCTCTGGAGAATATAATCATATTGCAACTGTAAGCTTTAGTAATAATAGGAATTCAGGAGAAAAATAATGCCTAAAATCGAAACGATAGATGGAAATCAAGCTGCCGCATATGCCTCGTATGCATTTACGGATGTGGCGGCCATATACCCGATAACACCGTCCACACCCATGGCAGAAGGGGTGGATGAATGGTCGTCGCACGGTATGAAAAATATATTCGGCCAGCAAGTCAGGGTGGTGGAAATGCAATCGGAGGCAGGAGCAGCCGGAGCCATGCATGGATCACTTGCCGCCGGAGCGTTGACGACAACCTATACGGCATCGCAGGGCCTGCTGCTCATGATTCCCAACCTGTATAAAATGTCGGGCGAGCTGCTGCCGGGAGTACTGCACGTATCTGCAAGAGCGATTGCCACCCATGCTCTGTCGATTTTCGGAGATCATCAGGATGTTATGGCATGCCGGCAAACAGGGGCTGCGCTCCTGGCCTCCTCAAGTGTCCAGGAGGCGGCGGATCTTGGATGTATTGCCCATCTGTCGGCAATAAGATCAAGAATTCCATTCATACATTTCTTTGATGGTTTCAGGACGTCCCATGAGTATCAAAAGGTTGAACTGATAGAATATGATGATCTTGCGGGGATTATTGATTATAGTGCGCTGAAGGAATTCAGGGAAAGGGCTTTGAGTCCCGGGCACCCTGTTGTCAGAGGAACTGCACAAAACCCGGATATTTACTTCCAGGGAAGGGAAGTGCAAAATATATTTTTTGACAGAGTTCCCGATATTGTCGCAGGGTACATGAGTGAGATAAAAAGGCTGACTGGGCGTGAATACCGTCCCTTTGACTATTACGGGGCGGTTGATGCGGAATATGTCATCGTTGCCATGGGGTCAGTCTGCGATACCATAAATGAAACCGTAGATTATCTGTCGGGTAAGGGTGAGAAGGTAGGCGCTGTGAGAGTACACCTCTACAGGCCGTTTTCCCGCAAATATTTCCTTGATGTGATTCCGGGGACTGTGAAAAAGATAGCGGTACTTGACAGGACAAAAGAACCGGGCGCTTTGGGAGAACCTTTATACCTTGATATCTCGAAAATCTATGGGACGGAAAGGGACAGCCCAGTAATCGTTGGCGGCAGGTACGGCTTGGGCTCCAAGGATACAAGGCCTTCACAGATAATTGCGGTTTTTAGCAACCTGAAGGATGCCAGGCCTAAAGACGGTTTTACCGTAGGTATTGTAGACGATGTAACCAATCTTTCCCTTCCCGAGGAAGAAATAATCGAAACTGCGCCGCCGGGTACAATAAGCTGCAAATTCTGGGGGCTTGGTTCCGACGGTACCGTAGGAGCAAATAAATCAGCCATAAAAATTATTGGCGACAATACGGATATGTATGTGCAAGGCTATTTCTCCTACGACAGTAAAAAATCAGGAGGGACAACAGTCTCACATCTGAGGTTCGGACCGAGGCCGCTCAGATCGCCTTATCTGGTCTATAAAGCAGACTATATAGCCTGCCATAATAAAGCGTTTTTATTTAACTACGACATCCTGAAGGGATTGAAGGAAAACGGCACATTTGTATTGAACTGTCCATGGAGCAGGGATGAACTGGAGGAGCATCTTCCCCCGACTATGAAAAGATACATTGCAAATAAGGGAATAAAATTTTTCACCATTGACGCCCTCAAAATTGCTTCAGATATAGGGCTTGGCAATAGAATAAATATGATTATGCAGTCAGCCTTCTTTAAACTGGCAGATATTATTCCTCTTGACGATGCGGTAAGCTATCTGAAGAAGTCGATTGAAAAGGCATACGGTAAAAAAGGCCGGAACATAGTGGAAATGAACGATGCGGCTGTCGACAGGGGAATTGACGCATTGGTTGAAATAGACGTTCCTGAAGGATGGAAGAATGCAGCTGATGCAGAATTGCCTGTAAAGGATGAACCTGAATTTGTCAAGAAAATTCAAAGAAGGATGGCCAGGGAGGAAGGGGATGAACTGCCTGTAAGCGCTTTCAAAGGTATGGAGGACGGGACATATCCCATGGGTACGACAGCTTACGAAAAACGTGGAATTGCTGTGATGCTGCCTGAGTGGCTAGTCGAAAGATGCATTCAGTGCGGACAATGCTCTTATATCTGCCCTCATGCCACAATACGGCTGTTTTTGTTAAATGACCGGGAAGTGAAAGATGCTCCTGACACCTTTAAAACGAAAGCGGCTACCGGAAAGGGGCTGGAAGGACTGGGCTACCGTGTGCAGGTGGCTCCTCTCGACTGTACCGGATGCGGCAATTGTGCGGACGTCTGCCCTGCCAAGGGGAAGGCGTTGATAATGAAGCCTGCAGAACCTCAAGGTAAAATGGAATCGGAAAATTGGGAATATGCTCTGACAGTTGCCGAGAAAGATGATCTGATTGATCCGAAAACTTTAAAAGGCAGTCAGTTTGTAAGACCGCTTCTGGAATTTAACGGGGCATGTCCCGGCTGCGGAGAAACCCCCTATATCAAGCTGCTTACACAACTCTTCGGCGATAGAATGATGATAGCCAATGCAACGGGCTGTTCTTCCATATGGGGAGCCAGTTCTCCATCCATTGCCTATACAACCGATGCGGAGGGTAAGGGGCCTGCCTGGGCAAACTCCCTGTTTGAGGATAATGCGGAATTCGGATACGGAATGTATCTGGGTGTGAAACAAATAAGGGAAAGGCTATCCGACCTTATGGAGAATGCTTTGAAAACAGATATCAACGATAAAATCAAGGGAGCATTCAGGGAATGGCTTGAAAAAAGAGATGACGGTAATGGCTCCAGAGCCGCCACCCGACAGATTTTTGATGCGCTGAAGGACCATGACTACGACGGGAACCCCATAATCAGGGAGCTGATGGACAAGAAGGACTATTTGAATAAAAGGTCCTTCTGGATGATCGGAGGAGACGGCTGGGCTTACGATATAGGCTACGGAGGCGTGGATCATGTTTTGGCGGCAGGTGACGATGTAAATATGTTTGTAATGGATACCGAAATATATTCAAACACAGGCGGGCAGGCTTCGAAATCAACTCCGACGGCTGCTGTGGCAAAGTTTGCAGCAGCAGGGAAGAAGACTAAAAAGAAAGACATGGGCCTCATGGCTATGAACTATGGCTATGTATATGTGGCACAAATTGCAATGGGCGCAAATATGAACCAAACCATAAAGGCCATTGTGGAAGCCGAGAGTTACAAAGGGCCTTCCCTGATAATAGCTTACGCTCCCTGTATAAGCCATGGTATTAAAACAGGTATGGGTACAAGCATTTTACAGGAAAAGCGGGCAGTGGAGGCCGGCTACTGGCATTTGTACAGATATAACCCGATGCTTAAAGAGGAGGGCGGGAACCCATTCCTTCTTGATTCAAAAGAACCTGCAAAGCCATATAAGGAATTTATCAGCGGAGAAGTGCGATATTCACAACTAATGAATGTATTTCCCGATATAGCCGGTGAGATGTTCGATATCGCAGAAAAGCATGCGAGGGAGCGGTATGAAACATATAAGAAGCTTTCTGAACAGCAGCGCCGGATGTAGATGAACAAAAACTCCGCCGGCCCCGGCACTACAGCCCACCTATTAGTACTACAGCGGCAATTACCAAATTATCCTTACAGAATTAGAGCATTGAAGCGTTTGCACTAATTCTGCAAGACGCATGAATGCCGATATTATAATGGATTTCCCGCTGTAGAATTAGTGGGCTGCTTTAATTGAGTAGATTTTGCAGTAAATTTTTTCTCGTTTGAATCCACATGCTCTTTGGAATTATTTACCTGTAGCTCGCTGGGGATAGTTACGTTGGAAACCCGCTTTGTTTTCCGTATGTTTGCCCAGGCAGCGGTATCATGCTTTTCAACAGGTATTGCCATATGTTTTTCCTTATATCTGTTTTGTGCCATTTCATCACTCCTTTTTAAGCTATTTTATTATCATAGCCCATAATTCGAATTCTAATCAGTGAAGGAATTGATATATAACAACATTGAATTAATTTCCATTAAACTCATGGACGGCATCGATCATGGCCACGATATTCTCTACTGGCGTCTTGGCCTGGACATTATGAATGGCGTTGAACACAAATCCTCCGTCCTGCGAGAAAATCTCACACCTTGACAGCACCTGTTCCCTAACCGCCTCAGGTGTGCCAAAGGGCAGAACTCTTTGGGTATCTATGCCTCCTCCCCAGAATACGATTTGCTTTCCGTACTTATTCTTGAGCTTTTCGGGTTCCATACCGGACGCAGAGCATTGCACAGGGTTCAAAATGTCAAAGCCGGCTTCAATTAACAGCGGAATAAAGGATTCAATTGCTCCGCAGCAGTGTTTAAACGTCTTCCAGCCGGTATTGGCATGTATCCAATCATTGACCTTTTTATAATAGGGCATGTATAAATCTCTGAAGGTTTTTGGAGAACAGAATGTTCCGGTTTGTGTGCCAAAGTCGGTCCCACAAATAAATGCGGCATCTACAAGGCTTCCGATGGACTCGTTCAGCTTTTTCAAATTATCCAACGCAATATCTGTCTGCTTATTAAATACTGTATGGACATATTCCTGACGTATTGCAGTTGAGATATACCATTCGGCTACATCGCGGATTCCTTTGGGATGCTTGAGAAAGGGTCCCGGGACCAGAGCAATATCCCCAAGAGCAGTCCCGCCGAAATTGGCAACAAGAGCATAGCCTGTTTTCACCTCTTTTTCGGCTGCATTTTTAAAATAGTCCAGATCCTCCTCGGTGATCGGTTTGAATTCCTGCAGGTTATTCCCGGGATTCAGATTGTCTTCGTCGATTTCTTCCTGGCGAATTATGGCGTCAAAATAATAGCCGCTTTTGGGAAGCTTGCCGCTTGGAGGAACGCTCAAATCACCCTCCGGATAAATATAAGTATTTCCTTCCGTATCAATAGTTGTATTGAATTTTTCCGGCACAAGGACTTCCAGTCCGTTTTCCAGGCGCCATTCCTTCCAGTTTTCATTGGGGAAACCGAAAAGGGTGTTCCTTCCATTTATAGCTGCGAAGTCCACTCCGATCACTTCCTTGAGGTCATCTTCGATCAATCCGAGCAACTGGAAGGGTTCGTTGATTTTTACCGGACGCTTTTCGAGCTCATAGTAGTCCCTTAGTGCGGCAACACAGGTCACATGCATCCCTGAGCACATAGTTCCCCCGAAATCGATAGGTATCCTGTCCGGCTGTTTGTGGTTCAATGTGTCTTGTACTCTTTTTTTTGATTTCATAAAGCACCTCCAGGGTTCTTTTTATATTCTTATAGATTATTTTATATTATTTTACATTATATTACATTATTTGAATTCGAAATAAAAATGATTAAACACCAAGGTTTTCCGGAAGCACAATGCTGTTTTCGGTATAAATATGTTCGGTTTCCGGTTTCCTTCTGTAAAAAAAGTATTCAAAGAGCAGCTTTACTGGCTTATATCCCTGCATAAAGGGGTTCTGTACAATCGTAAAATCAATACTCCCTTCCTTCAACCCCTGGATTACATCAGGAAGCAGGTCATTGCATATAATATGTATTTCCCTTGAAGGCATATGATTTTTAACTACGTCAATACAGGCCCCGGTGTGTCCGGTAGCCATATAAATTCCTCGGATTCCGCGCTTTTTGTTTAAAGAAGCAAGAAGCTTGTCATAGGTGACGGCATAATTGTCGTAACACTCCAGAATATCCGTAATCTGAAGCGCTTTTCCATACTCATGGATTCTGTCGGTAAATCCTTCTACCCTTGCCTTGTGGGCCTGAAACTTCATGTTTCCCGTTACGATGACAATCCCCGCATCCCTGCCGGTCACCCGTGCCATCAGACCTGCAGCAATACGTCCGCTTTTATAAAGATTCTGTCCGACGAAGCATAGCCGTTTGCAATCAAACACATCGGAATTAAAAGTCACAACTGGGATTCCATAATCCGACGCCCGGTTGATAGTTTCGCGCACCCCCGGGTCATCCATACCACTGAACATAAGGCCTGAAATACCGGAACGGGTGAGTTCCTCAATAGCCGTTACCGCCTCATGGGGCTCACGATTGCTGACATAACGGTATTCAAGCTTAATACCGAAGTCCTTCAGTTCTTCGGCTGCAGCCTGGAAACCGTCTCGGATTTCACCAAAGAAGTCAATTTCCTTTGGAGGCATGACTATACCGAAAGTGAGAGGTTTTTTGCTATATGCCAGAGTTTTTGCCGCCATATGAGGTACATAATTCAGCTCAGAGGAAATCTGCAATATTTTATCTTTAACTTCCGGCTTCACTCCCGGCCTGTTGTTTAAAACTCTGTCTACCGTTCCTCGTGAAACTCCTGCCAATTCTGCTATTTTTCGGATTGTAACTCTCATGAATAACCTCTATACGCTTATTGTGCCCGGGCACGAAATTAAATATAACACAAAATGTGCGAAATTTCAAGGGTAATCAAGGGGACGGTTCTCTTGATTAGTTTGTTTCCATATGTTATTCTAAGTAAAAAAGCAAGAGAGTGTGAATAAATATGCCAAGAATGGCCAGAAAGAAAAGCCGGACCGGAATATACCATATAATTCTGAGGGGGACAAACAGACAAGTTATATTTCACGATGATGAAGATAATTTAAGGTTCATAGAAACCCTGAGAAGATATAAAGTTGAAACTGAAATAAAAATTTTTGGTTGGTGTCTGATGAGCAATCATGTGCATTTGCTTATAGAAGAGGGTAAAGAAGACATTGCTGTAACCATGAAAAGAATAGAGGTAAGTTTTGCATGGTACTATAACTGGAAATACCGTACAACAGGGCACTTGTTTCAAGATAGATACAGAAGTGAAAATATTGAAAATGATGAATATTTAATGACAGTTATAAGGTATATACACCAAAACCCGGTTAAGGCAGGGGTTGTAGCACGACCTTCAGATTGGAAGTGGAGTAGTTGCAAAGGATATTACGATGTGGAATATTATCCGACAATTCTTGTTGATAGCAGCTTTATTTTAAGACTATTTTCAAATGATAGAATAACTGCAGCTAAAAGATTTATAGAATTTAATGAAATGCAGAATGAAGACAGTTTTTTGGATGATTCTAAAGTTAAGAGACTGACAGATGAAGAAGCTAGAATAGAAATAATGAAGTTGATAACAAGAATCAGGATAACTGAAATAAAGAATTTGCCAAAGAAGCAGAGGGATGATATGGTTAAAAAGGCTAAAGGTATAAAAGGGGTATCGCAAAGGCAGATTGCCAGGATTCTTGGTATCTCGCAAGCTTTGGTGTCCAACACATGAGAGGTATGTAATCAGAAGAACCGTCCCCTTGATTAAGCGGTAAAGCTGATTGTCACGAAAAGTATTCAAAAGGCCGGACAGATAAAAAAGCTTCGGAAGTAGTTCTGATTATCGAGTGCAAGGAAGACCAGACGGAAATGATAAAAGACATGCTTTGGGCACATATGGCGATGGGAGTACGCAAACTGGAGATGAACGCGTATGAATAGAAGTGATGAACTGATTAATCAGATAATTGAATTGAAAAAAAATCTAAGAAATTTGTCCATACAGCATTGGCTAAACTTTGAATTATTCACGTGGGTATGGTGGGTAGAGATCATCGTAAGCGCCGTAGTGTTCTTCATATGGCTTAAAGTGGTGGACAAGAGCCGTATCCGGCAGATAGTGATTTATGGGCTTCTGATCGACATCTCTGCTGTATTCCTGGATATTCTCGGCTCGGAATTTGCTCTATGGGAATATCTTATCCGGATTATCCCGCAGATTCCCTTGCTCTACCCCGTAGATTTTATCATACATCCTGTCGGTAATATGATAGTTTATCAATGCTTCGTGAATTGGAAGAAGTATCTGATTGCCGGTGTAGGCGCTTCAGCAGTTCTGGCGTTCATACTGGAGCCTCTGTCTACCTATATGCATCAATACAGACTGATTACCTGGAAATATTATTACTCGTTTCCGATTTACTTAATGATTTTAGTATTTTCAAAATTTTTAACGGATAAGATAGTTTCCATTGAAACGAAAAACAAGCAATCTTGAAAAGGATTGTCCACTTGATTGTCGCAATACTATGATTATCTTTGGTCAAGCTTGAAAGGATAGTTCTTCTTTTTTAAAATCACTGCCAGCTTTGGTACAAATAGGCCGTGCTTGGCTTTATACAGGGGATTATTGTATAACAGCTGCTTTAATACAGGTAAATTGAGTAAGAACATGTCTGTATCGTAATCCTTGTTCGAAATAACATTTATCATCTTACGGTATTCAGCCAGAACTTTTACTTCCTTTTTAAACGGCTGCAGGAGCCTGTCATAATCCTGGTTATTCATTATCGCACGGGCGGCAAGTATTCCACTTTCAATAGACCTCAATACGCCAAAGCCCATAAAATCATCTACCATACCCCCACAGGCGCCGGTAAAGTAAATGTTCCCTGACTGGTTCGCCGACGGATAACCTATTGCGTGTTCGATATCATGCCATTTTTTGATAGTGTATTTCAGATTTTCTCTTGTGCGGCGATATATGTTTGCCATATGAATCTGTTGCTGATAGCCAATGATAATATGAAACTTAAATGAAAATGGCCGGCAAACTGCCGGCCGAAGGGATACTCGATTCGTAATTATTTATGCGAATACTTAATATGCAGCGTTATTTTCATATATTGGTTTCTGAACATAATACTTCTTCTCAGCCAGTGTGTCCTGAACAATCCTCAATACCTCACCAAACCTTTGGAAGTGCACGATCTCCCGTTCGCGCAGGAATTTCAATGGTTCAAGTACATCAGGGTCGTCAGCCAGATTGATAAGATTCTCATAGGTTGCACGCGCCTTTTGTTCAGCTGCCAGGTCCTCAGTCAGGTCGGCGAGGGGATCGCCCTTTGACTGTATATATGCAGCCGTAAACGGATTACCTGCCGCACTTACAGGGTAAACAGCATGGGCGTGATCCGTGTAATATGCCCCTAAACCTTCCTTCTCTAAAACTTTTGCCGGGACGCCTTTTGTAAGCTGATAAACCATGGAGCCCACCATTTCAAGGTGAGCCAGTTCCTCTGTACCTATGTCGTGTTCGCAATGTGGCATGGGTGAGGAAAGGCTTGATTTATGCGTAATTAGGGACTCTGAAAATAGTAAAACACTTCATCATCTCATCGAAAGTGACAAGCTCAACATTTCCAAGTTCTTTTGCTTTATCTATACAACCTTTAGTAAACCCAGTCTTTGCAAAAATATAAAGAAAAACATTGGAGAAGCTGAACAATTCGCTTCTTTCAACAAGCGTATCAAGAACGCCAGTGTCAACATTTTCATTTGTCCATTTGCACTCACAGAAAAGGGCGGTTTTATCATCAGCTGTGCCTATAATGTCAATTTCGGTTTCGCACTTATTTTTAGGGTCGTTACCCCACCAGCGGCCTAAATCGGTGAAGGTGATAGCGGCTTTTCCTTGCCTGTTCAGCTCCCACAAATACTGTTTGCAGATTTCTTCAAATACACCGCCCATAAAGGAGGTAATTTGAGGAGCAATTTTTTTATAAACAAGATCGGTAAGACCACGATTGATTGTCGCCAAGTTATCCGGGATAAAACGATACCAGAAACGGAACATGGAATCTTCCAGCGCATAAATTGTTTTGCGTGAACTGTCAGTTCCGAAGGGCATTTCTTTTTTTACAATGCCAAGGGACATGAGTTTATTCAGATAACTTGTCGTAAGCCCTGTATCAAGGCCGGTTTTGGAACAGATTTCCGACATTCTGGAAGAGCCTATGGCAATAGCCTTTATGATTGAATTATACTGGGCCGGCCATACATAACAGCAAATTCAAACTTGCCGTTTTCATAACGTTGTTTTAAATCGTCGAGTTCTCTTTTTCTTCCTATGAACATCTGAGCACCTCTGTTCACTTTTTCCAATTAAGTCAATTATAATTTGCTTAATTATACTTAACTAATATGTGAATGTCTATAAATTTCCTGAATTATACTATTATCTTTTAAAGGTTGAGCCAATATGATAAAATAGCATCAAAGATTATGAAAGACAGGTGTTTAGATGCTTTCACAAATAAAATCCATCATTGATAAGGGAGAAGGAATTACGACCGAATTTAAAGAATGCAAGGATGCATGCCCCAAAAGTGCCTTTGAAACAGTTTGCTCATTTCTTAATCGTAATGGGGGCAATTTGTTACTTGGTGTAAATGATGATGGAAATAACGATTATTGTTGTTAAGGAAGTCGATAAAAATCTAGTTATGACCGATAAAGTGACCGATAAAATGACCGATAAAAAATCTAAAACCGAATATAAAAGGATAATAGAATTTTGGACAAAAATGAATTTATAACTAATATGATGGTACGCGAATTACTGGAATTAGCGGATATAAGTGCAAAGAGGCTGCTGAAAAAGATGGTTGAGGATGGAATATTGGTTGCTGTAGGCGAGAAAAAATCGAGGAAATATATTTTGAGTAAATGAGGAACATTTGTACCAAGGGGTGTTCATTTTGAAGAAACTTGTATTGTTTTTATTAATATTGGGTATTGCCTTTATGGTTGGTTGCCAGAATAATAGTGAAGTAAAAGTTAAAATAAGCCCTGAAATCGAAAAGTACCATCCCACAATGTCATCTGTACCGGGCTTTCCTTTGAATGCTAAGGTTGATATGGAATACGATTCAGAGGGATGCAGATACCACTGGAAGGCTGATAGCGGTTCATTGCTTGAATGGGGTGTTACTGATTATAAGGTTCGGGATAAAGGCATGGATGCAGTTACTGACAATGAAAAGATATACTGGAACTATATTTCTGAACAGAACGAAAAAGCTTCAAAGGTACATATCAAGCTTGAACTGCTTGATAAAAGAGGTAAGGTGCTGGGAAGGGCAGAGATTAATCTTAGCATTGATAACAAGGGGTATGTTACAGCATTCAACAATTGAACGATATGACTTTATTTACAAGGAGTAAGATGTGAGAATCATACAAATAATGCAAGAGCACAGAAAAACAGTAAATGCTTTAATAAAAGAGGAATGGGCGGGTCCGGTAATTGTTAGCAAAAGGCGCGAGTAAATCGGTTAAAAATGGAGTCGGTTGAACTGCAACGACGAATACATAGCCTGAAAATTAGAGGTATTTAATACAGATTTGTGCTATAATATTGTAAAGTTTATTATATGTCTTCAGACTCACAAACTCGGCGTTTAGCAGCTGTAAAACTTGTCTATGCCGTGAATAAAATTGAGAGCGTCCCCGTTTCGTTTCGACCCAAGCTAAAAAACTCTTAACTCGGTGGGCACGGGGAGAGATTTCAGGTGCAGAAATGAAAGCCACTCTTATTGCAAAGCATAAACAAGGTTAAAGGAACTGGGTGATATAAAATGCAGGATTTTAAGGATAAATACAGGCTGACCAGGGAGCAAAGCCTCTTTTTAGCAAAGAAAAAATGGGATGAAAATATATATTGCGGGATGAAAATGGAGAACAGAAATATAACCTTCCCGCAAACACAAACCATCTTAAATGGTGTGAATGTGCCTGGCGTTACTCTTGATGACATCCAGGCGATTTTAAATATGCGCGATGCCTGGCGGTATCTTGTTTCCTCCATTGATGTGCCGGTTTCTATTTCCTATGTCTGCAAGCTGAACGAATATGTTGCCAGAAACGAAGCTCTCGAATGGGGTGTTTTGCGGACGGGAAATGTGGGCATATCCGGTACGGACTATATTCCGCCAATACCTGATGCCTGGGAAGTGGAGAAGGAGCTGGCCGACATTTTGTCGTCTGGAAAAACCAACACGGAAAAGGCCATTATCGCATTTATGTGGGGTGCAAGGCGGCAATTATTCTGGGACGGCAACAAAAGGACTTCCCTTCTGCTTGCTAATAATATTCTAGTGGCAAATGGAAATGGCTTATTGACTATCATTGAAAAGAACATGGCACAGTTTAACGACCTGCTGGTAGCATATTACAATACAAACGATATGAGTAATATTAAAGCGTTCTTGTATGAATACGCTATCAGCGGCATTGACTTCAAAATGCCGGTCAAAAGTGAACAATCTGAAACGGAGCGGTAAACTGGCAGATTATGATCATAAAATAAAATAACTTATGAACAGCATCGGTGTTAATGTCCTCGCCATAGTTGCATGAGTTTGGCCATTAACTCCTGACTGGCCGCAAAATATTATTCACCTAAACCGTTTGACGAGTTGCTATGAACTCATCAATGTCTGCGACGATGTATTTATCCCCAAAAGAATGCAGAACATCATAGAAAGAACCGAGGTAATCGAGTACGCCATACTCCTTGAATAGGCGAAATGCTTCCTTACCTTTCATATGATGCTCGCTCTTATATCTTTCAAGGCAAAACACCTTAAAATGTGCAATGTCGCTCATTCTCAGCCCCTCCAATCAATATTCGGGAAGCACAAGCTGCCCGGTTTTAGTTTCATTCTCCCATAGCTCATATAGCTTAGGGACACTGTAATGCCACACTTTGGTTTCCTCTTTTTCAAGAGCCGCATACAATTCAGAAGAATACAGCTTATCCATAGCAGTATCTTCGTCAAACCCAGTTTCGGAAATGATTTTTCCTACCAAACCTGTGGAAATAGTCTGCAAGACAAGATTAAATTGATTCGTTTCCATTAATTTGCGCCTCCTAACTTCTCGAATCCAGTAAAGTGGCTATAAGTTAGCGATTTATCGGTATGGAAAAGGATTTGATTGAATAATTTTTCAACCTTCAGCCTTTTGATGGCTTCATTTTTATCGTAAACGCCGTTTTCATAGTATTGAACAACGGTGTAGATCATATCG
>VEPD01000405.1 GCA_012027035.1 Ruminiclostridium sp.
TATCGTCAAAATTACCGGCAACTCCTATGGAATGAACATTTTCGCCCTGCTGCGTGACCATTTGCGTTTTTTGCACTTCACTGACGCCATTTTCAGGATTAAAAACTATAATCCGGGTTCCCTTCACACCGCTGAAGCCTTCAAGGGCCGCTTTACCGGTATCGCCCGATGTTGCAACTAATATTACTATCTCATCGGATTCCCCTGTTTTTCTCATTGCCCTGACAAGAAGGTATGGAAGAATCTGCAGAGCCATGTCCTTAAATGCACATGTCGGACCATGCCATAATTCGAGAATATAAACATGTTCATTTATTTTTATTACAGGCGCCGCATTGCCACTTCCGAATTTTACAGGTGCATATGCATTATTTACACAATCGGCAATTTCTTCGTCTGTGTAATCATCAGTATAATATTTCAATATTTTCATGGCTCTGCCGCAATAATCCAGATCAGACAGTTGTCGGATTTCATCCGGTGATAAACTTACTGTTTTCTCAGGAACAAACAAACCTCCGTCAGGCGCTATTCCCATCTTTATGGCATCAGCCGATAAAACGGACTCAAGTCCGCCGCGCGTACTTTGATAAAGCATTTAAAACCTCCATATTTTATAGTGCCAGACTTTTTACTTCGTTCACGGCATCATGGCCTTCCGGCTTCCGACTTCCGACTTCTGACTTCTGACTTCCGCTACGGTATCTGTGTCATAGCTTTTATCCTGACTTTTGCATTTGTTGAGTAATTACTTTTCGGATAGCTGTCAATCAGCTTCTGAAACAAAGCTACTGCATTCCTTGAATCATCCAGCAATTGGTAACACCTGCCCGAATAGTAAAGCACAGCATCCATCCGGCTGAACAGCGGATCATATAACTCTACCTTGCTCAGCTTTTTAAGGGATTCCTGATACTTTTTGGTATTATACAGCTTGTAGCCTTCGTTATAAACTGTCCAGGCAGCGCTTGGCATAACGGATTTATACAGATTATCAAACCTTGCCCTATCTTCACCTTGAAAATCCGTCGTATTCATCAGCAAAAGCATATCAGCAGCATTTTCCATTTGTTTTTTAGACACAAAGCTTTCAATTTCATAAAGCTTCATGACGGATTTGCTATAATCCAATGATTTGTTCGCCTCGTCCAGGTCTCTCTGCAAAAGTTCATTTTTAGATAATAGCTGCTCATATTTTGTCTTATATTCATCACTGATTTTTCCATTGCTAATTATATTGTTATCAGCCGGGCTTCCTTCAATTTTCTCCGGTTTGAAAAAAATGGTTTGAATCAGCAAAGCCAGCAGTATGCCTGCTGAAAAAAAGACAGCATATCTGACCCATGTAAATGATTTTCCATTTCTGCCATCAAGCTTGTCCCTTTTGCTTTTAATATCTTTCGTGACAGGGACGGTATTCCTTTTTTTTGCCCTGGATTTTATACTGCCGTCAACTTCACCGCCATTGAGCAAACTCAGATATCTCAATGCTTTTACACTATTTTTTTCAGCTTTTACGACTCTGTCGAAAATCTCTTCCGCATGTGCATTATCCTTTGTATAGCCGTAGCATATACCAAGCAGGTTCATTGCCTCATAAAAATGGGGGTTCATGCTTATGGCTTTTTTCAGTTCAATTATAGCAATATCTTCACTACCGGTGCGCAGGCTTTCTATCGCCTTATTGTAAAGAAAAACAGAATTCCTGACATTGTCAGGTATGCCGGCTTCATTCTGGGAAATATCCTTCAGATTGATAACGCCAAAGTCCTGCATCTCTTGTTTCAGGTCAATCAAAATACCACACCACCTTACTGGATACCAGTGACCGGATATCTGCTCATTTCAGAACAGCAGCGTGTTTATCAGCCTGCATACCCGCAGCCTGGAGACTAGTCACTGGATATCCGCTTAATTTCAGTGCCTGGTTCCGTAATATCCCGGTTATTACCGGATTCAACCTCAAAGGCCAAAGGCCGTCCTTACTGCGCCGATATAATAAAGCGACCCGAAAGCGCAGACTATTTCATCATGCATAGCAGTTTCCATACACTCCCTGACAGCTTCTTCAATTGTATCATTAACAGATACGTTTTTACAATAGGGCCCGATGGCTAGAGCCAATTCGGCCGCAGGCAGTGCTCTTTCATTTTCAGGCGTTACCGCTATTACCCGGTGGCAATCCCGAATAACTGCCTTGATCATTGCTTTATAATCCTTATCCTTGAGTACACCCATGATGAAAGTCATCTTTTTGCCGGGGAAATACATGTCTAGAGTATTTCGCAAAACACTCGCCCCCTCAATGTTGTGTGCTCCATCAATGAGAAAGACCGGGTCCGTACTCAGCACTTCCAGCCTTCCCGGCCATCTGGCATTTCTCAGTCCCATCCTGATGGATTCTGCGGTGATGGCATAGTCTTTATGCATTAGCAATTCTGCTGCTTTTACAGCTACAGCCGCGTTTTTCAGTTGATGATCCCCTAAAAGGGATATTTCAAGCCCTTTATACTCCTCATAATCAAAAACCTGCCCTCCAATATGGAATTTTTCAAGCCTGATACTTGAAAAATCCACAAAAAGGAGCCTGGACCCGTTTTCCCTGCAAACTTTATTGAAAACACCCGCAACTTCCGTATCCTGGACATAGGATATGACATCCCCGCCCTGCTTAATTATACCTGCCTTCTCAAAAGCTATGGCTGGAAGGGTATTCCCCAACCGGTCCGCATGGTCGTAGCTGATTGTAGTAATCACTGCGAGGTCAGGCGTTTTTATTATATTTGTCGAATCAAACCTTCCGCCAAGCCCGACTTCCAGGACTATAACATCGCATTGCTGCTCATAGTAATACTGGAAAGCTATAGCAGTTACGATTTCAAACTCGGTAGGATGATCGTCCCCGCGCGCCAGCATTATGTCTACTTTGCTTCTAACAAATCCAGTTAACTTGGCCAGGTCTTCCCCGCCGATTTCCTTGTCATTAATCTTTATTCTTTCTGTAAACCGTTGGATATAAGGCGAAGTATATATTCCGGTCCTATATCCCGAGGCTGCCAGAATGCTGCTTATAAATGCTACTGTAGAGCCTTTCCCGTTTGTTCCGGCGACATGGACAAACTTAAGCTTGTCCTGGGGGTTGCCCATAAGCTCAAGTAAGGCCGCAATATTTTGCAACCCCAGCTTGAGCCCGAACTTATAAGTTCCGTGGATATAATCTATTGCTTCGTTATAGTTCATTATTGATTCGCCCCGCAACATTTTTTATATTTCTTGCCGCTTCCGCAAGGACACAAATCGTTTCTCCCAACTTAGTCGCTGCTCCGGGCAACCGGTTTTTTGGGTTCATCATCACCATGGCTTGCTGTGACAGGCTCTGCAACCTTTTCCCGTTGAGGCTGGCGTTGACGGTCCAAGTGTGTCCTTAATATAAGCCTGATTGAATCCTGCTGAATATTTTTTATCATTTCCTCAAACATTTCAAAGCCTTCAAACTTGTACTCCACAACAGGGTCTCTCTGACCGTATGCGCGCATTCCGATACCGTGTCTCAGCTGATCCATGGCGTCGATATTATCCATCCACTTTTCATCCACCACTCTCAGAAGCACGACTCTTTCAAGCTCTCTCATCAGCTCGGGGCCAAATTCCGTCTCCTTCGCTTCATAAGCGTCAATAGCGGCTTTCTGCATCATTTCCTTGAGATCTTCCTTATTAAGGCTCTCCATTTCTTCTTTGGAAAGGTTTAGGCTTCCCTTGGGCATAAACAGATTTTCTGCATAAGCTGCCATCCCCTCCCAATCCCAAAAATCAGGATGGGGGCTTTCGTGGCAATATGTGGCGATTATACCGTCTACTACACCATCTATCATTTTGATGAAGGAATCCTTGAGATTTTCTCCGTTTAATACCTGTTTTCTTTGCCCATAAATGATTTCCCTCTGTTTGTTCATTACATCGTCATATTGCAATACATGCTTTCTGATGTCAAAGTTCTTGCCTTCAACTTTCTTCTGGGCATTCTCTATAGCATTGGACAGCATCCTGTTCTCTATCGGTTGGTCGTCTTCGAGTCCTAAAGCGTTTACAAGGTTTGTAAGCCTGTCCGAACCGAACAGCCTCATCAGGTCATCTTCAAGGGAAATATAAAACCTGGATGATCCGGGGTCGCCCTGACGTCCGGAACGGCCTCGTAGCTGGTTGTCTATACGCCTCGATTCATGCCTTTCGGTACCGATTATGTGGAGTCCGCCGACCCCAATAACCTTATGATGCTCTTCCAAAGTGACCTTTTTAAATTCCTCGTAGAAGCCCCTGAAAGCTTTCCTGGCTTCAAGTATTATTTCATCATCGGTTTCATTGAAGCTTATTGACTGATAAATAAGTTCCTCTTCATATCCGCTTTTGCGCATTTCCTGCCTTGCCATGAACTCGGGATTTCCGCCAAGCATGATATCGGTACCGCGGCCCGCCATATTGGTAGCAATTGTAACCGTCCCATACCGCCCTGCCTGAGCAATAATCTCCGCTTCTTTCTCATGGAACTTGGCATTCAGCACCTGGTGATGTATTCCACGCTTTTTAAGCATTGCGCTAAGAAGCTCCGATTTCTCAATGGAAATGGTGCCTATCAAAAGCGGCTGCCCTGCTTTATGACGCTCTACTATCTCATTTATGACGGCATTGAATTTACCGGTTTCATTTTTATATACGCAATCAGGGTTATCTTTTCTGATCATTTCCTTATTTGTCGGTATGACAACAACATCCAGCTTGTATATGGTCTGAAACTCCTGCTCTTCAGTCTGAGCCGTGCCGGTCATGCCTGCCAGCTTTTTGTACATCCTGAAGTAATTCTGAAAAGTGATCGTAGCAAGGGTTTTACTCTCTCTTTCAACCTTTACGTTTTCCTTGGCCTCAATTGCCTGGTGAAGTCCGTCGCTGTACCTCCTGCCATACATAAGCCGTCCGGTGAATTCATCAACGATAATGACTTCGCCATCCTTGACAACATAGTCGCGATCCCTTTTCATAAGGCCATGAGCCCTCAGTCCCTGGTTTATATGATGTGAAACGGTCATACTTTCCGGATCGGAAAGATTCTCAATGCCGAAATACTGCTCGGCTTTTTTTACGCCTCTGGAGGTGAGGGTGGCTGTATGTGCTTTTTCATCCACCATATAGTCGGCGTCGATATCATCGTCATGCTGCTTGTCGTCGGTCTCTGTAAAGACCTTTATTTTCAGCCTTCCCACAAAGGAATTGGCCTTTTTATACAAATCGGTGGATTTGTCGCCGGCGCCTGATATTATCAAAGGAGTCCTGGCTTCATCAATCAAAATGCTGTCAACCTCGTCGACAATGGCATAATGAAGATCCCGCTGTACCATATCCTCCTTGTAAATGACCATGTTGTCCCTCAGATAGTCAAATCCGAATTCATTATTGGTCCCATAGGTAATGTCGCAATTATAAGCAGCTCTTCTTTCTTCATTGCTTAGTCCGTGCAAAATAAGCCCTACTGAAAGGCCTAGAAAGTTATATATTTTTCCCATCAACTCGCCTTGATATTTTGCAAGATAATCGTTAACAGTAACCAGGTGTACCCCTTTACCTTCAAGTGCGTTCAAATACAAAGGAAGCGTAGCCACCAGGGTCTTGCCTTCCCCTGTTTTCATTTCTGCGATTCTTCCCTGGTGCAGTACGACGCCGCCTATCAGCTGGGAATTGAAATGCCTTTGCCCCAAAACTCTGATTGCGGCTTCTCTTACTACGGCAAAGGCTTCGGGAAGGATATCGTTAAGAGTTTCACCTTCGGCCAGACGGCCTTTGAATTCTGCGGTTTTAGCTTTTAATTCCGCATCGCCGAGTGCCTTTATTTTCGGTTCAAGCTCTTCTATTTCCTCAACCAGAGGGATTACCCTTTTTAGTTCCCTGTCACTATAAGAGCCTATAATTTTTTCCAAGAAATTTTTTATCACCTTTATCTACCTTTTATACCTTTCCTTTCAAGTCTGTCAAGTATGGTTTTATAACCATCCGCACCGTAATTCAAACACCTGTTTACCCTGCTGATTGTTGCGGTGCTGGCGCCTGTCTTCTCACTGATATCCGTATAAGTTTGCCCTTTTTTGAGCATTTTCGCAACATCAAGCCTTTGGGCCATTGCTTTTATTTCCGAAACAGTGCAAATATCTTCAAAGAAATTATAACACTCATCCATACCTTTTAGAAGCAAAATAGCTTCAAAAAGTTTATCGGTAATATCATCCTTTATTTTTGAATTCATAGCAATCCTCCCATATATTCAGAGGTTTATCTGTTTCAGGGACTTTAACACACTAATATCCTGAATTCCCCGTCTGCAAATACAATACCAGCTTTTGAGCTTCCAGTCAAGATTATATCTGTTTGCAGACTGCGACTTCCCCACATGGATAGATCAGCAGGGCAATTTAAAAACGCAGGGAAGGATTACGGTTTTTATCTACCGAATCCTTCCCTGATTTTTGTATGTCCCGCAAAGCTTGATTATACCGACTTTTTATATACCATACTCCTTATTATATGGTCCCAACCGCTTTTAAATCTTCGATGATTTTATTAAATATCTCTATTCTTGTGTTCTGGATGGAGATGATATTTTCCAATGCCTCTTTGAAAGCCTCCACATCTCTGTCTCTCCTTGCGACCCTCAGATCAATGGATTCCTTTAATATATCGCCTTTGGTTTCAACCAGCAGCTTCTTATCCTCTACAAGGATGTCGATTGCCTCCTTGATTGCTTCAATCTGTGCCTGTGAAATACCGTCTTCGCTGTTTATCAGTTCCTTTACCTTTTCCTTTGTTTCCTTATACAATGCGGTTGCATCCTCTCTTAGCTGTTCAATCTCAGCGCTGTTTGACCGTATTGTATCTATCAGGGGCTTCATTTCAGCCTTAATATCTTTAAATTCACTTTCATTTGCAAGTACATCCGTACCTGCAGCTTCCTCAGCGTACACCATTGTTCCTGTCAGCAATAATCCTGCTATTAATACCAATACAATTAGTTTTTTCATAACAAACCCTTCCTTTCACTTATTTGTTTATAATTATTCAAGATCTGAATTCTCAACATCTTCCAATTCGTTCATGCTGGAAAACAATTCATCCAATTCTGTATCCAGTTGCTTCAATATGGCAGTTTTATCCTGGCTTGTGACAATGTTATCCGATTTTGCTATAATACCTGTGCCGGATTTTGCCCCGTTATCTGCTGTTTCATTGGAATTGCCGTCAACAGTATATGTAGCGGCGGCCTGAGTATTATCTGTCTGATTTTCAGTGTCAAGAGTTTCATCCTTTCCCGTATTATTTGAGCCGGTATCCGTGGGTTCAATCCCGATGCTGTTCTGCTGTGTGCCTCTGTTCATATCCGGGAAAAGCGCTTTTCCGGATTGACCGCAAGCAGAAAAAATCAATAATAGGCTTGATATCATCAAAACTGTTAAAATTCTTTTCATACTGCCCTCCTTTCATATAATCTGTAATTTCGTCGAACTTACAATCACAGATTAAACCACAAATGTAAATCTGAAATACCGCAAATTGTAAAAAGACTGTAAACATTTTCAAATCTCTATTCCTTAGGAAGTTCGAATACTATCTCCGTGCCTTTCCCCGGCTCGCTGAAAGCCCATATGCTTCCGCCATGCAATTCAACAAGGCTTTTTGCGATATTGAGCCCCAAACCTGTTCCGCCTTTTGCAGATTGGCGGGACTTGTCTACGCGGTAGAATTTTTCAAAAATAAATGGGAGATCATCATCAGGTATTCCTATCCCGTTATCGGAAATGGCAAACCGTATTTTGGAATCGGAATCTTCAACGTTTATGGATATTTGTCCACCGTCCGGCGAATACTGTACGGCATTGCCCATAATATTAATCAATATCTGCTTGAGTTTATCGCTATCAGCCATGACAAATACCGAATCCCTGCAATTAAATGAAAAGTTTATCCCCTTTTCATCGGAAAGACTTTTTACGCTCTCAATTACAGAATTTACAGTTTCCCAGGCGTTCAGCTTCTCTTTGGATACGGCAATACCGCCCGACTGTATTTTTGCAAGCTGAAGAATATCGCTGGTCAAGCGCATTAAACGGTTTGTCTCTGATTGGACTATAGTGAGATACTTTTTTATTTCTTCAGGCTTTACCAACCCATCCAGAATTCCCTCAACAAAGCCGTTTATAGATGTGAGTGGCGTCCTCAGATCATGTGAGACATTGGCAATGAAATCCCTACGCATTTTTTCAGTTTCAAGCAGCTTGTTTTTCATATAATTGAACGTCCGGGAAAGGCGTCCGATCTCATCCTGGCTGTTAACCGGCAGATCCTGTGCATTTTCTCCGGTCGCCAGACTGATGGCCGCTTTTTCTATTTCCTTCACAGGCTGTGATATCCTGCGTGAATTAAAATATATTGTGATAGTGCTAAACACAATAAAAAACAAGGCAGTCAACCAAATGACCAAATTTATCCTCGCTATATTGTCCGTTACATGATTGACGGGCGAAAACAGCAATATGGCGCCTTCAATTCCTTTATCAGTCTTCCATGGCACACCGGTAAAAACCATATACATATCAAACTTATCGGAATATTGCTTTTGGCGGAATACAGTTTTTCCATTCATTATTTTTCTCAGATCGCCAAGAAGGTAGTTTTCTTCAAGACCTTCTCCTATTTTTAGTGTTTGTGAAGAATCCAGTGACTGTCTGTTCAATTTGACCAGGTAAATTTTTGAGTCGGTGATATAACCCATTGAATCCAGTGAAGAATCCATTTCCTTAATGGATATTCTGTTTTTATAATAGTCATTTGCCAAAAGGTTTATTTTGTAAGCTGCGTTTTCCAGACTTGTCCTTTTTTCACTGAAAATATGCCTGCTGTAAAGCACGGAAAGAATTAGGGATAAGGTGGCAATAACCGTTATAAAAATAGTCAAATAGGTTACAAGCAGGTTTTTAAAAATCGACTTGAACATTATCTCACCTCAAGCTTATAGCCAACACCCCAGATGGTCTTGATTTTCCATGTCGCTCCGGTGTCATCCAGTTTTTCTCTCAAACTTTTTATATGTACATCCACTGTCCTGGTGTCCCCCATGAATTCATAGTTCCAGACCTTGTCCAGGAGTTGGTCCCTGGAAAAGACCATATTTCTATTTTGAAGAAAAAAGTACAGTAATTTTACTTCTTTGGGCTTTAAATCTATCAAAACCCCGTTATTATAGACTTCATAGCTGTTAATATCGACTTTCAGGCCGTCAATGAGAAAAATACCTTCCTGGACCGGCGACTGGGGCTGTATATTTATCCTGTCTTTTAACCTTGCGTTTATCCGGGATATGAGTTCCTTGGGTTGAAATGGCTTGACCACATAGTCATCCGCCCCGGAATCAAAGCCCTGAAGCTTGTCCTCCAGCATATCCCTGGCCGTTATCATTATTACGGGCATGGAATGATTCATTTTTATCATCTTGCAGACTTCCCAGCCATTTATCAATGGCAGCATGATATCAAGCAAAATAAGATCCACTTTGTTTTCCTTCAGCATTGTAAGAGCCGAGCTGCCGTCATGGCAAAACAACAGCGAAAATCCAGCATCCGTGAGGTATAGCTTCAGAAGCTCACAGATATTTTGGTCATCATCCGCCACCAAAATGGTTTTACTGTTCAAATTCCTACACCTCCCATCCCTGACAATCAAATTCCGGCTTTAATATTACCATAGCCAGATGCGATCCTTGGATATTTAATTATATTTTATAGTATTATAATA